>CAYMSE010000415.1:0-5616 GCA_964392935.1 uncultured Oleiharenicola sp. | reverse complement strand
ATCGCCACCCCGGCGCCGCCATCCACCGCCATGACGACGGTGTAGCCGCGTTTCTCGAGGCGACGGGAAAGCAGGTCGCGATTCATTTCGTTGTCTTCAACCAGAAGAATCTTGGGCATAAAAGGGAGGGGGTTGACGGATTCTAGGCGGAGAGCTGCAAGGCGGGCCGGACGATGCTGACAAGGTCCTCGCGGCTGAAGCGGCCCTTGTAGAGGATCCGCTTGGTGCGCGGGGTAAGGTAGTCACGCATGTCCGCGGTGAGATCCATGCTGGTGACGATCACCACCGGAATCTTGCTCCACGTGGGATTCTTGCCGATGACCTCGAGCAGTTCGAATCCGTTCATGCCGGCCATTTTCAGGTCGAGGATAATCATCGCGGGGGTTGCCTGCTTCAGGATCCGGAGCGCGGCGTTGCCGTTGATGGCGGAACGGGAATTCCAGCCTTCGCCCTCCAGCAGGCGTGTGATGAGGGTGCGGGAATCGGCGTCATCCTCCACGAGGAGGATGTAGGAAGGGGGCAGCGGCGCGAGCTGCGCGGCAATCTCGGCGGTGAGCTGGTGCGCATCGACGGGCTTGAACAGCACCGCGGCGGCGCCGAGTGACATGGCCATCTCCAAGCCGCTGGCGCCACTCAGAATGATCACGGGGACATCCGCAAGGGCGGGCTTGTGCTGGAGCTTGGTGAGCACCGTCCAGCCATCCATGCCCGGCATCATGAGGTCGAGGATGATCAGGTTTGGGATCATCTGCGTCGCGAGGTCGAGTCCCTGCTGGCCGGAGCTGGCGGTGAACACCTCATAGCCGCTCTGGTCGAGGATCTCGGTGATCACCGTGCGGATGTCCTTGTCGTCGTCGATGACCAGGATCTTCGGCCGTTTCTCGTCGGGGAAAGGTGAGCGGGTGAGTCGCGGGCTGCCCTGGTTGACGACCTTCGGCTTCTTGGTCTCGACGATCGCCGGCAGGCGGATGGTGAACGCCGAGCCGACGCCCGGCGAACTCGTCACGACGATGTCGCCATTCATCATCTGGGCGAACTGCTTGGAAATCGCCAGGCCCAGGCCGGTGCCGCCGTACTTGCTGGCGGTGGAGGCGTCCGCCTGGCTGAACGCCTGGAACAAACGGCCGAGCTGCTCGGGGGTCATGCCAATGCCGGTGTCGATGACCGCCAGTTCGATGTTCTCGCCGTCGGGGAGCCGGCGGACCTTCAGGGTGATCGTGCCCTTCTCGGTGAACTTGCTGGCGTTGCTGAGCAGGTTGAGGAGCATCTGCCGGAGCTTCGTGGCGTCCGCGTGCATGGTGCCGATGTCGGCGGGGCAATCGAGGGTGAGGGCGTTGCCCTTCTTGGAGACGAGGGGCGAGGCGGTCGCGATCACTTCGTTGACCACCTTGGCCAGCTCGAACGTCTCGAGGAACAGCTCCATCTTGCCCGCCTCGATCTTGGAAATGTCGAGCACGTCGTTGATCAGGCCGAGGAGGTGGCGGGCCGCGTTGAGCACCTTGTCGAGGTCGTCGGCGGTGCGCGTGTCGCCGTCGTCGACGGCATCCTCCCGCAGGATTTCGCTGTAGCCGATGATCGCATTGAGCGGCGTCCGGAGCTCGTGGCTCATCTTCGCCAGGAAGCTGCTTTTCGCCTTGCTGGCCTCCTCGGCATCCTTGACGGCCTTGGCCAGCAGCTTGGTGCGGTCCTCGACGCGGGCCTCCAGCGTGCGGTTGGCTTCCTCGAGTTGCTCCTTGGCGCCTTCCGCGGTCTGGCGCGCCTGCTCGAGTTCCTCGGTCTTTCCCTGGATGGTTTCGAGCATGGCATTGAACGACTCGATCAGCTCGCCGATCTCGCCGCTGGCCGTGCTTTCCACCCGGTTGCTGTAGTCATGGGTGCGCTGGACGTTGGTGGAAACCTGGGCGAGCTCCGTGATGGGCTGGGTGAAGCGCCCGCCGAGCCGGAAGGCCACGGCGATCGCCAGAAAGGCCGCGGCGCTGAAGATGATGACGGCGGCGCGCAGGAGGTCGCTGAAGCGCTGCTTGTCCGCCTCGCTGAGCTCCGCCTTCAGGTAGAGCACCCCGACGGGCTTGTTGGCGGAGGAGTTGATGGTCGTCCAGACAACCGCCCGCCGGCTGTCGAAGAGGGGTTTTGTCACCGAGTGGGGCGGGGGAGGGATGACCTCGTGGGCGCCGAAGCGCACGTAGCGGGCCAGCAGCTTGCCGTCCGGGCTGAACACGGCTGCGGCGATGATCTGTGCGTCCACCCCCATGGCGCCCAGCTGGATGTCGGTCGGCTCGGGATTCTGTTCCAGCACGCGGGCCAGGTTGTCCACCATCAGCGTCTGGGTCTTGTCCAGGCGGGACTGGAGCTCCTCCTTGAACTGCCGCACGTCGTTGAGGTAGAGGCCCACCAGCGCGAGTGACAAAGTCACACCGCAAATCATCAGGATGAAGAGGGTGAGCTGCCAGCGAAAGGAGAGGCTTTTCACAAGGGTAAGGCGACGGCCCTAAGGCTGTGCATTATGGCACAAAGTCAACGTGATAGCTCGGGAGCGGCGCGCTGGAAATCGCTGTATTTCACCTCGATCTTCTCGGTGGTGGGCACGAGCAGGATTCGGCCCGAGAATTCGGATTTGAGCGTCTGGGGCAGGCTGGGCGCGTGCTCCCGGGGGGCGGCGAACGTCGCCGTGACGGTCAGGGCGTTCATCTTGACGCCGAGGACCGGCCAATAGGGTTCGGTGAGCTCGAGCACATAGCGTTCGACGTACGCGGGGGTCTTGTGGACGGTGAGCCGGACGCGAAGGTGGGCCAGCATCTTGTCGGACTCGCTGGCCGCTGACCTGAAGCTGCCGACGAATTCGGCTCGCTCGGTGTCTTCGCGGACGAGCTGCAGGCTGCCGGGCTCGATATCCTCCTTTTGGAAGTTCGCTTTGGGCCCGCCGGCATCGGCGGTGGGACGTGAACTGGCATAGCGCTCGCGATCCTTGTCGGTGGGTTCCTGGCCCGCGTTGCGGAGCAGGCTCCACTGGTGGCCGGCTGGTCGGGATGGATCGAACCGCTCCAACAGCGACCGCGAATCGCGGATGGTTTCAATGGTGTAAGCCCAGCCGGCCGGCGAGTTCGTGGAGAACCGCCCCAGGGCTTCATGCAGGTATTCGGGCTGAGCCGCCACCAGACCCCGGGGGGCGACGAGCAAGGCGATTGCGAGCAGCGACGCCAGCCTCCCGCCACGGCTAACGCGCTGCGGGACGGCGGGAGATGAACCATTCAAACTTGCCATGAAACGTCAGCGTGCCGTTGCGATCCTTCAGTTCAATCAGGATCACGGCGCGGGCGCTGCTGCGCACCGCCATGTCGGAGAGGAGCGTGCGTTGCGTGGCTTCGTCGGGCTGGCCGTAGGCCAGCAGATCGCCGCCGGCGGGCCGGCGGTAGCGCACTTCGACGCCGCGCACCACCGCGACAACGTCCGGCAGGTCGCGGCCGAAATTCCGCTGCAGGCAGTCCGCGCTGGCCGCCTCGGCCAGGGAGAACTGCGCGGCGGCATGCATGGTGCCCAGGTGATTCTGCACCCGCGGGGCGAACGGTAGTTCGAGCAGGTGGACGGCGCCGGCGGGCGCGTCCCGGATGTCCAGCGCCCGGTTGTAGGCGAGATCGGTCGCTCTCACGCCGGCATCATCCGGCCGCCCGCGGGTGACGCAACGCCGATTGCGCCTAAGAAGTCCGCCCCCGGCGCGTCGTACAGGAATGGAGGCACCCATGAACATCCAACGCTTCAAATGGCCGGTTGTCATTGCCGCGGGCCTGCACGGCGCGCTCTTCGTGTTTTCTCCCACTCCGCCGGTGATCGCGGGCCCGCCCGACAAGCCGCGGGTGGATTCGGGACCGCCGTCAACGATCGAATGGCAGCAACCCGAGGACCCTGAAACGGACGGCGGTGCCGCGGGTGCGCCGACCCCGCTGCATGGAGCGCCCGATGTCACGCCGCCCGATGGCCAGGTGGCGCCGTTCACGGTGCCGGTGGAGCCCTATTCGCCACCCGGACCCGAGATTGCGCGGCTGGAACCGCGGATTCCGGGAGGCGGCGGTTTGGATGGGGGCCTCGGTTTCGGGCCGCCGCCGCGAATCGTGTCGCTGCCCAACCTGGACCGCGTCCCGCGGGCCATGGCGCAGACCGAGCCGCGCTACCCGGAATCGATGCGCGTGAGTGGCACGGCGGGTTCGGTGACGGTCGAGTTCGTGGTCGGGCCCGACGGGCGGGTCGAGCGCGCCGAGGCCGTGCGCTGGACCCATCGCGACTTCATCGACCCGGCGGTGCGCGCCGTGCTGCGCTGGCGCTTCGAACCCGGCACCGTGAAGGGCCTGCCGGTGCGGTTCCGCATGGCGGTCCCGATCGAATTCCGCGCGGAGCGCTAGCCGCGCGGGATGCAGGAATCAGCCCGCGCGGGCGTGGACGAGGCGGTTGACGCGCTCGACCAGCTCGTGCGGGCTGAACGGCTTGGTCAAATAGTCCAGCGCGCCCAGCTCAAGGCCGAGGTTGCGCGAATCCGGTGACGACCACGCCGACACGATCACGATGGGGATGGTGGCGGTGCGTGGGTCCCGCCGGAGGATCTCGCAGACCCCGAAGCCGTCGAGATCCGGCAGCATGAGGTCCAGCAGGATCAGGTCCGGCCGTTGCTCGCGCACCGCGCGGATCGCTTCCCAGCCGTTGGCGGCAACGATGACCTCGTGCCCGGCCCGAACCAGATGATAGTGCATCAGGTCGGTGAGTTCCGGCTCGTCGTCGACGGCGAGGATCTTGGCGCGATCGGGCATGCCGCCATCGTGCGGTCGAAGGGTGACGAATGCGTGGACGGGGCGTGACGATTGGGTCACAACGCGCTCACCACTGGTGATACGCGGGATGCCCGGGGCGCACGGCGACGAAAGTGCCTTCGCACGTGGCGCGGGGCTTGCCCTGCGCGGAGAGCACGGCGCGGATGCAGGCCCGGTCCACGCTGATCGAACTGACCGACGCCACCAACTCCACCGCGGCATCGAGCGGCGTCGGGCGCAGGAGCTTCACCGCATAGTCGGCGGTGACGGTGCAGGGCGGTTGGGGAAGTCCGCCCTGTTGCATCAGGGCCCAGGCGGCGGTCCAGTTGCTGTGGCAATCGAGCAGCGCGCCGATGATGCCTCCGTTCAGCATGCCCGGAAAGGCTTGGTAGCGGTCCGCCGGTTGCCAGGCCGCGACCACCTCGGAACCGCGGACCATGCTGCGCAGTCGCAGTCCGTCAGGGTTGGCCGGACCGCAGCCAAAACAGCGACCGGAAGGCGAAAATCGCTCCTGCAAACTGGCTTCAATCATGGGGGAGGAATGTCATTCAACTCGGTGACAGGGAACCTGTAAGTTCGTAAGATTTTTAACTGGCACACGATGCCGCATGTGCCATGGTGACGGCTGATTTCTAACATACCAATGGCGCGCAAGATAGCCTTCCTCAATTATAAGGGTGGTGTTGGCAAGACATCGCTGATCGTGAACACCGCCGCGAGCCTGGCTCGACGCGGGATGCGAGTGTTGCTCATGGATTTTGACACGCAATCGAACGCGAGCATCTGGCTCCTGCGTTTGGAGCGATGGAACAAGATCAAC
>CAYMSE010000414.1:0-7071 GCA_964392935.1 uncultured Oleiharenicola sp. | reverse complement strand
CAGCCGACCAGTTAGCCGCTGCGCCGGAATCGTCACAAGACTAATCCCGGTACATCCGTGTCAAATTTCGCCGCACGCCTCGCGAAGCAATCGGCAAGAAATGCGGGGACGGTTTTCGGGCGGATTTCGCGCGTCCCGCCTGCGCCTGCGCGCTCAAGGACCGCCGCCGCCGGCGCGCATCCGCGCCTGGAGCTGCTGGCGCAACACGGCGCGCTGCTGCGCCGCGTCGCGCATCTGCCGGAGGGTGTCGATCTGCGGCGCGGAGAGGAACGCGCGGCTTTGGTCGATCGTCGCGTCGCTCAGCGCGGCGAGTCCGCGGAACCCGGGGCCGAACTCCAGCGCTTCCTGTTCGCCGGCGGCGTTCGCGGGGCCGTTGCCCGGGGCGGCGGCGGCCAGGAGCGTCACCAGCGTGTCGCTCTGGCTGGCGGTGAGCGGGGTCGGCGTGTAGCTGAGGCGCCGCTCCAGCTGCCCGGCGACGAACCGCTGCGGCGCCGCCTGCTGGTATTGCTGGTACTGTTGCAGGACCGCATCGCCGAGCGTGCTGGCGATGGTGGCGTCCACGGCCGCCTGGGCATCGGCGACCTGCTTCTGGATCTGGTCGCGGTTGTCGCGGAAATTCAGCCCGAGGCTGCGCGCCGCCTGGTAGACGTCGCTGGCCACGAGATCCCGCTCGACGAGAAGGTCCTTGAATCGATCGAGGTCGGCGGGGGCGAGGTTGAGCCGGCGGAAGAGCCCGGCGAAGCGCTGGTCGAGGCGTTCGCGTTCCTCCAGCTGGCGCATCTTCTGGAACTCCGGCGACTGCAGGTAGGCCGTGCGGCGGGCGTCGCGCGCGGCGGGTGCCTGACGGGGATCGGCCGGCGCGGGACCGACGGTGGCCGGCGGGGACGCGACCGGCTCCGGCGGCTTGGCCAGGCGGGCGATCTGCTCGTCGCGCTCGGCGATCGATTGCGTGAGCCCTTGCACGCGGGTCGCCATGCCGTCACGGACGGCGAGTGCGGACGACAATTCCTGGCGCAACTGCCACGCATAGGCGAGGGCGGCGAGGGCGGCGCCACCGAGCGCGGCGCAAAGGTAGGGGTAGATCCGGGACATGGTCACGGGACGCAGGGTGCGGTCCGAAGTTACAGTGCGCGCAGGTCGGGACGTGACAAGCCCGGGAACGGCGTACGGGCGGCGGGCATCCCGGCGGGACTCGCCGCGCTGCAGCTCGCCAGATTTCCGCCTCACCGCGGCGGAAATTCGAAATCGGCTTTGTCCTGCTTCTGCGAGAGGACGAGGTAGGCGCTGAACTTGTTGCCGCGCTTCGAGACGAAGTTCTCGATCAGGTCGGTGCGTCCATCGGCGAGGAGCTTCTGCACCTGGGCGACGGGGATCTCCACCTCGCAGAGTTTCTTGGACAGCTTGAAGACCTGGCGGTTGTCCTGGTCCGGCTTGCGCACGTAGTAGGCGTCGCCGAGCTCCACGAGCTGGCCGCCGGTGTGCGTCTTGCTTTCGCCGAGCACCGTGGCCTTCGAAAGATCGACCTTGGCGCGCGCCTTGCGGGCGATCGGGTTGCCGTCCTTGTCGAGCTTCGGCGCCCGCGGCGGGAATTCCCACGAAAACTTGGCGCCCTCGCGCTTGAGGAAGGCGCTGAACGGCCGGCCCTTCTTCGAGATGAAGTTCTCGATGAGGTCGGTCTTGCCCTCGCTGACGAGCTTGATCGCCTGCTCGGGGGGGATTGGCTTCTGGCACATGATGCGGCCAAGGCGGAACGTCTGTTCCCACGTGCCGTCGGCCTTCTTCTCCCGGACGATGTAGCTGCTGCCGCTCTCGCAGATCTCCGCGCCGTTCTTCGGGTCGGTCCAGATCGGGGTGAGGGTCGCGATGTCGACCTTGTCGCCGAAATCGAATTCGGTCTTCCACTTCTTGGTGACGACCTCCTCCTTGGTGGCCTTGTCCTTCTTGGTCTCCTCGGCGAGGACGAGCTTGAGGACGGCGGAGAAGCGGTTGCGGGTCTTGTTGGAAATGAAGCCGTCGAGCGGGCCGACCTGCCGGGATTCCACGAGCTGCTTGACCTCGGGCTCCTCCATGCGGCGGCCGCCGACGATCTTGTAGACCATCAGCTCGCCGTCCTGGGACTTGTAGCCGCGAAGGGTCTCCTTCATCGGCTGGCCGTCGGTGGGGGAGACGATGTCGGTCACGCGGGCGACGGAGTCGTCCTCCTCGAAGCCCTTCACGCGCTCCACGATGCCCCTCGTCTCCTTGACGATCTCGGCCATGAACTTGTCGCGGGCGAACTTCCCGTGCTCCATCTCGCGGAGGTGCCATTCCCATTCGCCGGTCATGGCCGGGCTGGTGATGTCGTTGGCCTTCACGGCGGTCAGGAATTGGAGGAGCTGCTCGGCCTTGGCGGTCGGCACGAGCTCGCGCTGGTGCCGGTCGAGGTACTTCTGGTTGACCAGGCCCTCGATCGTGTCGGCGCGCGTGGCCGGCGTGCCGAGCCCGCGCTCCTTCATCGCATCGGCGTGCTCTTCGTCGTCCACGAGCTTGCCGGCGGTCTCCATCGCGGAAAGCAACGTGGCTTCCGTGTAGCGCGGCGGCGGCTTCGTGGTCTCGGCGTGCAATTCGGCGGCAAGCGTCTTCGCCTTGGCCTGGTCCTCGGGCGAAAGGGCCGGGAGGGTCTTGGCGTCGGGCGCGTCCTCGTCGACCGTCGTCTTGCCGTACACGGCGAGCCAGCCGGGGGCGGTGAGGACCTTGCCCTCGGTGCGGAAGGCGTGCCCTGCCACGGTGCTCGTGCGGGTGGTCACGTCGAACTCCGCGACCGGGTGGAAGGTGGCGACGAAGCGGCGCGCGATCATGTCGAACAGCTTGGCCTCGGCCTCGTCGAGGTGCTTGGCCTCGTGCTGGGTCGGGATGATGGCGAAGTGGTCGGAGACCTGCGCGTTGTTGAAGATGCGCTTGTTCGGCGTCACCCAACCGTGCTCGAGCACGCGCTCGGCGTGGACCTTCAGGTCGCCGTGCAGGTTGGCCAGTGTCTGGCGCACGAGCGGGATGTAGTCCTCCGGCAGCGCGCGCGAGTCGGTGCGGGGATAGGTGATCATCTTGTGCCGCTCGTACAACGCCTGGGCGATCTGGAGCGTGCGCTTGGCGGGGAAGCCGAAGCGGCTGTTGGCCTCGCGCTGCAGCGTGGTGAGGTCGTACAGGCGCGGGGCGATCTGCGTGGCGGATTTCCTTTCCTCGCTGACGCCGGCGGCCGGCCGGCCCTGGCAGGCGGCGACGACGGCCTCGGCCTGGGCCTGGGTCCACACACGGTCGATGCGGTCGTGCTCGTCGTCGCCCTTCCTGAACTCCGGGCGCTGGTAGGTGCCCTCGTACTCGCCCTTCGCGATGCCGAACCTCGCGGTGATGCGCCAGTAGCCGCGCGGCACGAAATGGCGGATCTCCAGCTCGCGGTTGAAGACGATGGCGAGGGTGGGGGTCTGCACGCGGCCCACTGAGGCCACGTTGCCGGCGCGGGAGCCGAACATGCGCTTGGTGATCGCGCGCGTCCCGTTGATGCCGATGAGCCAGTCGGCCTCGCTGCGGCAGCGCGCCGCGTCGGCGAGGCCCTGCATCTGTTCCGCGGACCGGAGGTGCTGGAACGCCTCGCGGATGCCCTCGTTGGTCATCGACGACATCCAGAGGCGCTGGAAGGGCTTTTTGCAGCCGGTCAGCTGGTAGATATAGGTGAAGATGAGCTCGCCCTCGCGGCCGGCGTCGCAGGCGTTGATGACCTTGGTGACGTCCTTGCGCGCGAGCAGCTTCTTGAGCTGGCCGAAGCGCTCCTTGCCCTCGGGAAGCGGCATGAGCGCGAACTCGTCGGGGATGATGGGGAGTGTCTCGAGCCGCCAGAAGCCGTATTTCTTCTTGTCGATGTCCTCCGGCATCTGGAGCCCGACCAGGTGGCCGACGGCGGAGGAGATGACCCACTCGTCGTTCTCGTAGTGGTCGCCCTTCTTCGGCACCTTGCCGAGCGCGCGCGCCAGGTCGGCGGCGACGGAGGGTTTCTCGGCGATGACGAGGGTCTTCATGTGTTGGGGGCGAGCGGTTACGCGCCGCCACGGCGAATGACAAGCAATACTTTTGCGCACGGGTTCACGAGTTGCGAAAGCGGGGACCCGGCATCGCGCGATTCTCGGCGGGCCTGTTGTGTCCGCGCGGGCATGCGACGATTCCGGTTTCGGCCCTCGTAGCCGTCATCCTGAGCGCAGCGAAGGATCCACGCGGTTGTTGAGGTGATTTCCTGCGAGATCGCGCCACAAAGGATTCACCGCCTCGATCAGCGCGAGCTTGCGGCGCCGCACCCATCCCTTGAGTTGGCGTTCGCGCTCGATTGCCGCATCCACGCGACGGAACTGCTCGACGTAGACGAGTCGGATGACGCGGTAGGTTTTTGTGAATCCGGCCAACGAACCGGTCTGGTGCTGCCAAAGCCGCGCCGGAAGATTCGTGGTGACGCCGATGTAAAGGGTGCCGTGGCCGCGGCTGGCGAGAATGTAGATCCAGGCGCGAGTGTGGTTTCTCGACGGGGGCATGGTTCGCGTTCGTGGATCCTTCGCTGCGCTCAGGATGACGGAAGCTGCGAGTGGTGAGTATTCCGTAAAGGGGCTCCGCAATCGTGCGTCGCGCCCCGCGTCGTCCTGGCAGGCCGCGCCATGGGATCCAGGATCCCGCTTGTCGACGCGCAACAAAAAGGGGCGGGCAACATGCCCGCCCCGGAAAGGCACCTGCGGCTGACGCCTACTTGACCCCGAGTTCGGCGAGCACGGCGTCGAGCGCCTTGAGGAGCGCGGCCATCGTCTCGTCGGTCTCGTCACCCATGTTGGAGATGCGGAACGTCTGGCCCTTCAGCTTGCCGTAACCGCCGTCGATGACGAAGCCGTGCTTCGACTTCAGCGCCTTGTTCAGCGCGGGAAGGTCGACGTTGAGGGTGTTGGCGAAGCAGTTGAGCGTGACGGAGCCGTGGCCCTCCTTCGGGAACAGCTTGAAGCCCTTGGCGAGGCCCCAGGCGCGGACCGTCTGGTTGAGGCGGGCGTGGCGGGCGTAGCGCGCATCGGCGCCCTCCTGCTTGATGTCGGCGAGCTTGGACTTGAGGGCGTAGATGAGCGGGATGACCGGCGTGCTCGGCGTCATGCCGGCCTCGTGGTTTTTCTGGAATTCGAGCAGGTCGAAGTAGTAGCCGCGCGTCTTGCAGAGCGCGGCGCGGGCGAGCGCGCGCTTCGACGGGGTGAGGAGCGACAAGCCGGGCGGCAGGGCGAGGGCCTTCTGCGAGCCGGTGATGATGACGTCGAGGCCGAGTTCGTCCTTCCTGATGGGCAGCGCGCTGAACGAGCTGACGGTGTCGACGATGCTGATGACGTCGGGGAACGAGCGGAGCACCGCGGCGATCGCCGGCAGGTCGCTCATGCAGCCGCACGAGGTCTCGTTGTGGATGAGCGTGACGGTGTCGTACTGGCCCGTGGCGAGCTCGCGGCGGAGCGCCTCGGGGTCGACCGGCTGGCCCCACTCGAACTTCAGCGCGCCGGCCGGGAGGCCGCAGCGTTGCGCCACGTCGAGCCACTTGTCCGAGAACGCGCCGTTCATGCAGCACAGCACCTTCTTCTGGGTGAGATTGCGGATGGAACCTTCCATCACCCCCCACGCGCTGCTGGTCGAGAGGTACACCGGGTCGGACGTGTAGAAGAGCGCCTGCAGGTCCGGCTGGAGGGACTGGTAGAGAGCGACGAAGTCGGTGCTGCGATGCCCAATCATCGGCTGGGCCATCGCCCGCAGCGTTTTCTCTGAGACCGCGATCGGTCCGGGAATGAAGAGTTTGTAGCTCATGGTGTTGATGAAGCCGGTGTTGCATGTCGCAAGACCAGCCGCTAGCAGATGACTCACAACCCGCCCCTTTCCAAGCGTCAAAGTCAATCTGTGCATGCCCAACCGGTGGTTTCGTCATAAGGCCGAAGCGTTCGAGCAGTTCGCCATCGACGTGATCATGGGCCGCCGCGAGGGCACGCTCGCGACGCTCTTCGGCGGGCTCCTGCAGCTGTGCTCGTACCTGTTCAGCTGGATTGTGCAGCTGCGGCTGTGGCTCTACCGCAACCGCATCCTGCGCGACCAGCCGCTCGGGTGCCTGGTGGTCGTCGTGGGCAACCTCACGGTGGGCGGCACCGGCAAGACGCCCGTGGTGGAGAAGTTCGCCCGCGCGCTCCACGAGCGCGGCCGCAAGGTCGCGATCCTCAGCCGCGGCTACAAGAGCAAGACCCCGCCGTTGTGGCGCAAGTGGTGGGACTGGCTGAACCACACGGAACAGACGCCGCCGCGCGTCGTCAGCGACGGCCGGGAGGTGCTGCTCAACTCGGAGCTCGCGGGCGACGAGCCCTACATGCTCGCGCGCAACCTGCCCGGCGTGGTCGTGCTGGTCGACAAGGACCGGGTGAAGGCCGGCGCCTACGCGATCAAGCATTTCGGCTGCGACACGCTCGTGCTCGACGACGGCTTCCAGTACCTGCCGCTCAAGGGCCGGCTGAACCTGCTGCTGGTCGACAAGACCAACCCGTTCGGCAACGGCTTCCTGCTGCCGCGCGGCATCCTGCGCGAGCCGATCAAGCACCTGAAGCGCGCCTCGTACGTGTTCCTCACGAAGTCGCGCGGCGTGCGCGACGAGGAGCTCGAGGCGATGATCCGCCGTTTCAACCCGGAGGCGGAGATCATCGAGTGCGCGCACAAGCCGCAATACCTGCAGCGCGTCGACAACGGCGAGCGCCTGCCGCTGTCCGCGCTGGCCGGGCGCCGCATCGGCGGCTTCAGCGGCATCGCCGCGCCCGAGGGCTTCGAGGCGTTCCTGCGCGAAACCGGGGCGCAGCTCGTCTACACGCGCCGCTTCCTTGACCACCACCGCTTCACCCCCGACGAGCTCCAGTCGGTCATCACCGGTGCGCTCGAGGCGCGCGTCGACGTGCTGGTGACGACGGAGAAGGACGCGGTGCGCTTCGATTCCGGGATGAAGTTCCCGCTGCCGTGCTACTACCTGCGGCTCGAGATCGAGATCCTGCGCGGCGCCGCGGA
>CAYMSE010000413.1:0-6406 GCA_964392935.1 uncultured Oleiharenicola sp. | reverse complement strand
GGCGCACGGAGCAAGAACCGCCAGGTCGTTGCTGCCGTCGTCACGAACCGTCTCGACCGCCATGATGGGTCGGCCGCTTTCGTCGACCTGGACCTTCTCCTTGCCGACGTAGTCCTCACGCTCGACCTTGCGGACCAGGGTCATGCGCACGTGCTCTTCGAGGACCAGGGGTGCCATGATGCCGCCCAGGCCGGGGCAGTTGTGCATCCGGTTGGGCTTCCCGCGCGTCACGTCGCGCGTGTTGCAGTGCGCGCATTCCCAACGCTGCACGGGCGGTTGGAGGATCGGGATGTCGGGCATGTGCGGGTCCCTCCGATCAGTTGGCGATGTACGAGACGACGACCGAGTTGGCCGTGCCTCGAATGCCGTAGAGCGACTGTCCCGCCTTGAGGCGGAAGTTGATGCTTGCCCCACCGGCCAGTACGTAGCCAGTAGCCGTGGTCACTCCGGACGGGCCGAGGATGACCGTGTTGGTGGCGGTGCCATCGTTGTTCTTGATGACGACGTCACGCGCCTGAGTCTGGTCTGCGGCGATGATTGCAACGCCGCCCACGGTCGCGTCGACCGTGACCTGGTTACCGGTGATTGCAGCCATTGCCGCATCCTCTCATGCGAGTTGGGGACCCCAACTCCTACAGGGCGAAGGGGTCCCCAAGTTCATCACGTCTCGACGTAGCTGACGATGACGGAGAACGCTCCGCCGGTCAGGGCGAACGCTCCGACCGTCGCAACGACGTTGCGAACTGCCGTCGTCTTCACCGCGTTCAGCAGCACCTTCACGCCGGTCGAACTGAGCGCCGGAGCCGTTGCCAGGGTGGCCGCCGCACGCAGGTCCGCCGCACCTTCGAGGTCCAGCGAAACCGTCGCAGCGCCACCGGACGTGACGTTGGAGCCCACGACCACGCGAGCGTCGATGACGACAGCGCCGGACGGGATGGAGTCACCCCGCAGGGTGATAGCGCCGACTGCACCGCCGTCCACCGCGAAGTCGTAGTCCCACTGGGCCAGCTTCACGCGTCCGGGCTGCGTGCGCGTGAGCTTGCTACCGGGAGTACGAGTTGCCATGTCTGCCTCCTTTCAGGGCAGTTACGGAGAAGGGGAGCAGCGATAACGCTAACTCCCCAACTCCTGCTCGATCAGAGGCCGGTGACAGCGGTGAACGCGGTCGGCCGGTAGTGGATGAGCGCGCAGCGCAGGTCGGCGCGGATGGCCTGCTTGCCCTCGACGAAGTGCGTCGAGTGCGAGTTGGTCATCTGCACGTCGATGCCCCGACGCACCGCCAGCTCGGCGTGGTTGGTGTAGTCACCGATGATCGCCTTGGTGGCGGTCGGAACCACGGTCTGCACGACCGGGACACCCCAGATGGTCTCCGGGCCGGGGATGGCCGGGTGGCCCCAGATGTACTGGCCGTCCGACGTCTTGAGGAGACGCACGGTCTCCCACTTGGCCGGGCGGATGAACACGACGGAGGGCTCGGCGAAGCCGGTGTCGCGGATCTGCCGCATACCCTTGTAGATGGCGTCCGGGATGGAGTCGGAGCCGAGGGCCTGCGTGTTGATGGAGCCGACGTTCTCGGTGCCCAGCAGGTTCGGCGCGGAGCCGTTGCCGGTCAGGAGCTGGAGGTCCAGACGGGCCTGGAGCATGTACATCAGACGGTTGTTGATGTAGCCCATGGCGCGCGGCTCGTCCTCGACCTGCTCGTCCGTGAAGGGCAGCCAGACCGCGACCTTGCGGACCTCGCTGGACTTCTCGGTGAGCGCCAGCGCGGCTTCCTGGTACGTACCCTGCGCGGCGGAGCCGTCGGTGGGGGACTGACCCTCAGCGGTTTCGACCGCAGCGTTCGTGAAGGTCGTCTCTTCCATGTACAGGACCGTGGACTGCGAAGTCGTGGTCTGCGGGAAGTAGTTGACGACGTGCGGCGCGGGACGCTGCGCGGAGAGCTGGAGGTGACCCGTTCGGGTGTCCTCCGGGTCCCATCCGGCGGAACGCGCGAACAGCGTCTTGAGTTCGACGTCGACGCGGCCCATCTTGCCGATGCCCTGGCCGACCTGGTAACCGGCGTCCTTGATAGCCGCCTTGAACACAGCGGCACCGAGGTCGAACTTGGTGTCCCGGCGCGGCTCTTCGTCGGAGCCCTTCTGGACGTTCTCGCTCTGGTGCTGCTCGGCGATGCGGGCGACGGCCATGAGGTCGTCGACCTTCTTCTTGAGGTCCGGCAGTTCCTTGTCCATCTTCTGGACCTCGGCCAGCTTTGCAGCGGTGTCGCCGCTCAGCGTCTTGACCTTGGAGAAGTCCATCTCCGGACCGGCCTCCTGGAAGACCGCAGCGAGGCGCTTCTGCGCTTCACCGTACTTCGCGCGTGCGTCACGCAGCTCAGCGAACTCGAAGTTCGGCATGGTAGTTCACTCCCCTTCGTGGGCGATGCGGACGGAGTTGAGCCAGATACGCCGGAGTTCGGCGGCCTGCTCTTCCGTCAGGTTGTCGTCGTTCTTGACTTCGGGCTCGTTCACCAACACGGCCTCGAACTGCTTGAGTTCGTCCGTGAGGGCTTCGAGCAGCGCGGAGGATTCCTCGCCGAGCCCCTTGCCCTTCTGCGCTCGCATCGCCACGACGTCTGCTGCGCGCTCGCGGAGTTCTTTGAGGGACGCCATGACGTCCTTGATGTGCTCCGCGAAAGTCTTCTCGCTCTTCATGGACAGTACCCGAGTTCCGACGCCAGCGCCAACCATGACGGGCGAAACCTCGTGAACTCGCATGGACTTGAGCGTACGACGGTGTTCCTTGCCGTAGCTCGAATCCTTGGTGGCCGGTTCGGAGTCGAGCACGTCGAAACCGTAGGACCACTCGCAGCCGGGGCCGCCGTCCTCGGACATGCCTTTGACGGTCTCGAAGGCGTCGCGGCCGTGCGAGGTGTTCATGAAGAAGTGTCCCTCGAAGACTGCCTCATTACCCACCTCCCGGATGACACCCTTGCCGACCGGCCGTGCGCCAGACCAACTGGTGTGGTTCCAGTCGGATATGACACACGGGGCACCATCCTTGAACGCACCCTTGACCGTGACGTCGCCGTCCTTGTCGACCACGTCCAGAGTGGCGAATACGGCCGACACCTGCCCCTTGGTCGCATCCTTGATCTCAACGCCCCGGAGGGCCTTGTGCAGTACCACTGTTGCCTCCATCGGCGTTGTCGTTGGCGGGTGCGGTATCGCCGTTGCCCTGATCGGAGTTGGGGTCCTGTCCGGGTACCTGCATCTGGACGGACACCATACCGGTGTGCTGGCCGACCAACTGGCCTACGTCGTAAGCCATTGCGGCCCTGACCACAGCGTCCGGCTTAAAGCCGGAACGAATGCCGAAGTCGATGGCCACCATCTGCGTGCGGAAGATCTCCGCCCGGTCGCGCAGATCCTCGCGGAGAAACGCAACTCCCCTGTCGTCGTACCAGAGTTGCGCACCGGCCGGTACCTCTACCAGAACCGCGAGCGCGTGAGCGGCCATCTCCCATAGAGGGCGAATCGTGCCGTCGGCGAAGCGTCGGCGTGCCGCGCTGAAGTTTCCAGCGTTGAGAGCAGATCCCTGCATTCCTTCGCTGAAACCCACCCAGGAAGATGGAACACCCGCCGCCGCCGCAATGCGTGACTCACCCTTGCCGACGGTCTGGTTGAACTCCAACTGGTGGAAGTCCATGGTGAGTGGCGAGACATCGGCCCCTCCCATGAGGAACAGAGTCTTGTAAGCGTTCCATGCGCCCTTGTGGTTGGCGTTGAACGCCTCGACGAATTCGTCGAACGCGTCCTCGCTCGTCTCGCGGTCGAACTTGATGGCCATGTTCGGGACCGCAGCGTTGTCAAGGAACGCCTTCTTGTGGGACGTTGCCAGGTTGTCCGACTCGATCTCGCGCGCGGCTGCCGTTATCCACGACATGCCACGGTATCGCGCTATCGGGTCTGGCACGGGCGAGTAGTGCGCCACCTGGTGCGGCAGCAGCACAACCTTGTCCGGCAGTTCCGCCTTGTTGATGCCCGTTGTCCTGGGCTTGTAGACGTAGCCGAGCACTTCGGCGTCGATGTCGTAAGGACTCGCATCCTCACGGCCCTTGACGCCTACGATGATCTCGACCCAGTCGGGCCGGAGTCGCACGAGTCGGTTGCCGCGCTTCGTCCAGTAGGAGTTGCCCGCAAGGGAAACGTCCTGTTCCATACGCCCCAGCAACTCGCCGGTCGTACCGCCGGGCCACGGGTTTTCCAGGATCTCCAGCGCCGTAGTGCCGAAGAGCGGCCCAGGCATACCCGAAGCCGACTTGTCCTGCTTCTGACGGAACTTGAACGTAGCTCCACTGAACACCATCTGTCGTGCGGTGATACAGGCAAACACAGGCCCGTTGGATTTGAACGCCTTCTGGACGTACGCCTCGAAGTCGTTCTCGATGGCCTCGGCATCCGGGCGCACCGACGGGCCCCAAAGGGCCTGGAGCGGATGCGACGGGTCCCAGAGCGGGGGCTGACTGAAACTCTTACGCTCCGAACGGAACGTGCCCTTGAGGGCGTTGGTGAGGTCCTTACGGATGCCCATGCTCACCCCCAAGCGGCTTTAGGTTTGGGCTTCGGTTTGTGCGTGATCTGCGCCAACCCCCACCACGCAAGCGTCGCACTTACGAGCGGGGTGATGTCAGTTGTACTGTTCTTGCGGTCCCATGCCCAAACATCGGCCAGGTCTCGCTTAGTTGCACCAGCCACGGCGGTTGTCATGCCCGGCTGCCCGTGGTGCACCAGAGTTGGGGTGTTACCGCGCTTCGGGACAACTGCGCTGTAAACCATGCCGCACCCCTGCGCGTATTCACGCGCGGTCGGGTGCATGAGCTTAACTCCGGCCTGCTCCAACTCCAGTACGAATGCACCGGCTTGCGTACCCTTGTCGATGACGAACGGGCGCTTCCAGCGCTTCCACAACTCGACGCACCGCTTCACCACCCAGTTGGTACCAGGGCGGTGATCATAGACCACACCCTCATGGGTGATTTCAACGCAGGTGCGTTGGTCGCTGGTGTGACCGCAGACCGTGATGGCGGCGCTGCTCTTGTCCGGCGACACGTCCAGGGCGAACACGAACGGCTGCTCGGGCTGCGCCGTCTCGTCCGTACGGGCCGCCCACGCGTCCTCGGGGATGACCGCCCAGGCGTCGTCCTCGGTAGGCCAGTCGCCCACGCCGAGCCGTTCGATGCGGAACATGTCCCGGTCCATCATCGCGCGCTCGCCCTCGATGTGCTCCACCGAAATGCGAGTGCCCAGGCCGGGGTTGGCCTTCGCGTACGAGAGCACCAGCCGCTCGCGGCCCATGCGCTCGTCCTCGGGGTCGTGGTCCTCGCAGTCGGGCGGACACAGGTCCGAGCAACCGTCGATAGACCATTCAGCCCAGAACAGACGTCGCGCGTTGCCCTTGAGCGCAGCCGCGCGCATCTTGCCGAACATCGTGGACTCTTTCGTACCGGCCGAACCGGTAAGCCACATCTGCGGATTGGGGCGCGCTGACAGGGTAGGACGCAGTGCGGCGTCCTGGTCGGCGTAGTAGTACATCGCCTCGTCGATGATTACCCTGTCTCCGGTCAAACCTCGACCGCCGCCCTTGGTGCGCGTCTTGAACTTGAGGCGTCGCTTCTTACCGTCGCGGACTAGCTCCAGTCCTTCCTGGCCCGCTGCGTGCCACGCACGCCCTCCGTGGGAGGAGAAGTAGCGGTCAAGGTCCGGGGAGCCCTCGATGAGGTTTTCCAGCCGGAGTTGTGCTTCCTTACTCGTCTCGAACAAGTGGGCACTGTGGATGACCAGTTCTGTGTCCAAGAGAAAGAGATCACCCAGTTCGACGGCCTCCAGGATAGATCCCTTGCCGTTCTGTCGGGAGACCACGACCCCAACGTCGCTGGCCGCGTACTTGCCGTCAGCTCGCTCACCCAACCCGAAATACAGGCAGAGCTGTTGCCACTCGTCCAAGATGAGCCCGGCATCAGCCGCCAGCTCCACTACCTCCGGGCCGCTGCTCGATACGAGTCCGGATGGCGTCCAGAGGATTCTGGGCTGCTGCTCGCCTACGGCGGTCGGCTCGTCGCTGCGCCAACTGGTCACGGTGAGACTCTTCTTTCTCCTGGGGGAGAGCGTCCAGAGCCTCAAGTATCTTCATGGCCTGCCGCATGAGCGATGCCATACCGGCAGCTTCACCGCGAGGGCCGCCGCATGTTGAGCAGATACCGGCGTCGAGTTTGTCGGCAACCTCATGCAGCAGCGCCTCATAGGCGCGGCGCTTGTCGCCCGACGTCAACTCCGTCGTGAGGTCCATTTGCACTCCCATGTGCGGGTGTTTGCGAGTGCGAAGATCCATTCGCTAAAAAAGCTGCGCGCGAAAAAAACTGGAACCG
>CAYMSE010000412.1:0-7732 GCA_964392935.1 uncultured Oleiharenicola sp. | reverse complement strand
CCATCTTGAAGATGTCGCTCCCGTTCATTCGTAACGCAGCGCCACCACCGGATCGAGGCGCGAGGCCAGCCAGGCGGGGATGAACCCGGAGAGGATCCCGACGATCACCGAGAGCACCATGCCCAGGACGATCAACCCGATCGGGAATTGCACGGGCCGCGCCGGGAACGCCAGGCTCGCGCTCTTGACCAGCAGGAAGGTCAGCA
Source organism: uncultured Oleiharenicola sp. (assembly GCA_964392935.1). Lineage (GTDB taxonomy): Bacteria > Verrucomicrobiota > Verrucomicrobiia > Opitutales > Opitutaceae > Lacunisphaera. The sequence goes on along the minus strand of CAYMSE010000412.1, from coordinate 7,526 downwards.
CGAGGCCCACGATGCCGCCGGCCAGGCAGATGGAGACGGCCTCGATGAGGAACTGCATCAGGATGCTGCGGCGGCGGGCCCCGAGCGCCTTGCGCGTGCCGATCTCCTTCGTGCGCTCCTTCACCGACACGAACGTGATGTTCATGATGCCGATCGCGCCGACGAACAGCGAGAGCCCGGTGATGCCCAGGCCCGCGATGAAGATCGAGAATCGCACGGGATCGAGCTGCGCCTTGAACGCCTGGGACTCGTTGATCGAGAAGTTGTCGCGCTCGCCCGGCAGCTGGCCGCGGACGCGGCGCATCGCGCCGGTGAGCTCCTCGCGGGCCTCGGCGAGCTTGGTCTTGTCCTTGATTTTCACCCAGAGCTCGGCGCCGCGCCGCACGTTGTGGTACTTCCGGAACGCGTCCAGCGGAATGACGGCGACGTTGTCGAAGCTGAAAAGGCCGAGGAACTCGCCCTGCTTGGCGAGGACGCCGATGACCTCGTAGGGCTGGCCGTTGATCGAGACCGTCTGGCCGAGGGGCGAACGGCCCGGGAAGAGGGCGTCCGCCACGTCGCTGCCGAGCGTGCAGACCTGCCGGGCGGTGGCCGACTCGATGTCGTTGAACAGCCGGCCCTCGCGGTACTCGGCCGCGGACAGCTGCGCCCATTCGGCGGTGGTGCCGATGGTGTAGACCCCGTTCAGCTTGGAATCGTTGACCTTGACCGTGCTCATGCGGCCGGCGACCGGCACGGCGAACCGCAGCTGCGAATCCGGCGTGCCCTGGATGATGCGGTTCAGCGCGGCCGCTTCGCGCGGAACGGGATCGGGCCGGTTGGCGTAGTTCCACCAATCCTCCACCCCGGACCACGGCCACTTCTGCACGTACATCACGTCGTCGCCCAGCATCGCCAGGCTGTTCTCGAAGCCGGTGTCGATGCCCTTGATGGCCGTCCCCATCAGCGTGACGGCGACGATGCCGATGATGACACCCAGCGCGGTCAGGAACGAGCGCGTCTTGTTCGCGCGGATCTGCATCGCGGCGATCCGGAACGACTCCGACGTTTCATTGAGCAGGCGTTTCATGGTTCCGTTCCTCCTGGGCGTCCGGGCGGGTTGGACTCAGTGGCTGGCGAGCTGGTCGCTCTCGATCAGGCCGTCGCGCAGGCGCACGATGCGGCGCGCGTGCCGGGCGATGTCCTCCTCGTGCGTGACGACGATGATCGTGTTGCCCCGGGCGTACAGCGTCTCGAAGAGCTGCATGATCTCCTCGCCCGTGCGGGAGTCCAGGTTGCCGGTCGGCTCGTCCGCGAGGATGATGGATGGATTGTTCACCAGGGCGCGCGCGATGGCGACGCGCTGGCGCTGGCCGCCGGAAAGCTCGTTGGGCTTGTGGCCCATGCGTTCGCCGAGGCCGACCTCGCGCAGCGCCTGCTCGGCGCGTTCGCGACGGTCGTCGAGGCCCACGCCGGCGTACACGAGCGGCAGCTCGACGTTGGCCAGCGAGGTGGACCGCGGCAGCAGGTTGAAGGTCTGGAAGACGAACCCGATCTCACGGTTGCGGATGTCCGCGAGCTCGTTGTCGTCCATCTCCGAGACGTTCTTGCCGTTGAAGAAATAGCGGCCGCTCGTCGGCGTATCGAGGCAGCCGAGCATGTTCATCAGCGTGGACTTGCCGGAGCCCGACGGCCCCATGATGGCCAGGTATTCGTTGCGATGGACGTTGATGTTCACGCCGCAGAGCGCGTGCACGATCTCCTCGCCCATCTTGTAGAGCTTGGTCACTCCCTCGATCTCGATGACGAGGGGTCCGGGCGGCCGGTAGGTGCGGCTGGCGGCGGTGGCGGGTTGGGCGATCATGGGCGGAGCTCGCGGCGCGACCTCACTTCTTCTCCTCGGTCTTGGCCTTCTGGACCATGACCTTGGCCCCGTCCTTCAGCACGGTGCTGATGGCCTTGTAGGATCCGGAAACGACCTCCTCGTCCTTCTGCACGCCCTTCTTGATTTCCATGTAGGAATTGTCCGCGATGCCGGTCTCGACCTTGCGCATCTCGACCTTGTCGCCCTTGCGCACGAAGACGACGCGCTGGAGTTTCTCGACGTTGCGCTTGGCCTCCTCGCGCTCCTTGACGACGGTCAGGTCGTTGCCCGAGCGCTCGCGCGCCTCCTTCTCGCGGTCCTTCTGGAGCTGCTCCGTGGTCTTGCCGCCCTCGGCCCGCACCGTGACGCTCTGCACCGGCACGGCCACGACGTTGTTGACCGTCTGGGTCTCGATGTCGACGGTGGCGCTCATGCCCGGGCGCAACTGGAGGTCGGGATCGGTGATGCGCACCTTCACGAGGAAGTTGGTGACTTCGTCCGACGCCGACGCCGCCAGCGCCGCCTGGTTGCTGCCGCTGCCGCCGAGGGAGAGGGCCGAGCTGCTGATCTCGTAGACCTTGCCGTTGAACTGGCGGCCCGGGAACGCGTCGATCGACACGATGGCGTGGTCGCCGAGCTTCACGTTGATGATGTCGTTCTCGTTGACCTTCACGCGCACCTCCATGTTCGAGAGGTCGGCCACGCGCATGATCTCGGTGCCGGCGAACTGGTTGGTGCCGACCACGCGCTCACCGACCTCGCTGGTCAGCGAGCTGATCGTTCCGTCCATCGGGGAGTAGATGACGGTCTTGTTGAGCTGGTCGCGGAACTGGTCGAGCGAACCGGCGGTCCGCCGGATCTGCGCCACCGACGCCTCGAAGTCGGCCTTGGCCACGTCGAGGTTCGTGCGCGCGGCGGTGAAGTCGGCGTCGGAGATCAGCTGCTTCATGTAGAGGTCGTTGGCCTGCTTGAAGTCCTGCTCGGCCTTGGTGAGGTGCGCCTGGCTGAGCACGCTGCTGGCCTTGGCGGAGGCCAGGGCGGCCTCCTGCTGCTCGACCTGCGCCTGGTAGAAGTCCTGCTTGATGCGGACGAGCACGTCGCCCTTCTTGATCTTCTGCCCTTCCTGGAAGGGGAGCGCGATGAGCTCGCCCGCGACCTCGGGCGAGATTTTCACCTCGATCTCGGGCTGCACCTTGCCGGTCGCGGTGACCAGGTGCGTGATGTTGCGCACCTCGGCCTTCTCGACCGTCACCTGCGTCGGTTTCTCGGCGTTCTTGTTTTTCGCCGCGACGGCGAACACCACGACGACGAGGACCGCGATCGCGCCGAGCACGATCCACAGGCGTTTGCGTGATTTCTTCTTGGGCGCGGCGGGCTTGGGAACCGCCGTCGGGGCGGAGAGGGTGTTCGCAGGTGCAGACATGGGAATCAGTTGGGTCGGATAACTTGGGACAAAATCGAAGCCTTTGGCCAGCGCTTACTCCCGCCCGGAAAAACACAGAGGGGCCCCTGCGGGCCCCCCTGCAACACAACTGATAACTACGAACGGGACCATGGCTACCGCAGGCACGCGGCTGGAAAACGCCAATGCGACCAGCCGCCGGCTTTCCGCGGTCAGCCGCAAATCGGCCGAGCCCGGCGTCGAAGGCAGGCGGGTGGTGTCTGGCATGCCCCCATCACACCGGGTTACCGGCCAAAGGTGCAGCCCGTTTGGATGAATGGGCGCCCGGGGGGATGAATGGAACGACCGGACCGCAACGAGCCTCGGATAGGGGGGTCAGACGTGGGATCGCGCCTACTGGCACAGGTGAAACGCAGCGGCTGCAGTGGGAAATGGGCAAGCTGAGCACTTCGGCTCGGCCTCAAGTTCCGAAGAGCTTCTCAAACAATGGCTGATTCCACTGGTTGCCGATGATCGAGTTGGTCATGCCCTTGCTGTAACCATTGTGATTCGATTCATCGATGAATGCCCACGGTTCTCCGTTTAGGAATAAGGCAACACCTTCACCTGAATCGGTCCATCTGAGCCGGAACTTCGGCACTCCCTCGAAAGAAATGGCTTTAACCTTTTGTGCCACGCAAGGCGGACCGCTCATTATCTTCGCCTCGTCACTCGCTGAAAGTGAACGACGGTAAAGCCAGACGAAATCCTCCAGTAAACGCTCTCGTGGCGTTTTTGCCATCCAAGCGACTCTTCCAGAAGGGTCACCCGGTTGAGCGGCTGGCGTGAGTCGCAATCCAACCAAGTTCTCATTCTCGCCAACAAAGGCAGTGCGAAGAGAAATGAAATTATCTTCAGAAAACAGAATTTTGGAACTCATGGCTTCTACGGCTCCTTGAGTTTTTCCCACGCTTCCTGCGCCAGCTGAAAATCTTCCTTCATCGCTAGCAATCTAATATGCGCTTGGGGTAGACAGGAGGCCGTGCGTGACGCGCGGAAGACGGAGATGGTGGGGCCGGGTGATGTCAATCTTGCCGCCGCCGCGCATCGGCGTTCGGGGAGTGCCGCAGCGGCATATCGGCCCAAGACCAAGCAAAAGGGCGCCGGTGGTCCGGCGCCCTCGCATGGCTAATTGGCTGGGGGATCCGCCCGCTCAGAACTTCATGGCGAACGACACGTAGTAGAGGCGGCCGATCGGGCTGAACTCGGTGATGTCGGCGTTTGAGAACGAGTCGAAGGTCGCCGACTTGGTCGGCAGGCGGTTGCCGATGTTGTTCACGCCGAGGCTGACCTTGCCGCCCTTGATGCGCCGCCAGCCCGACTTCCATTCGTAGGTCACGCTGGCATCGTAGGTGGTGTAGGAGGGAATGTTCTCCTCGTAGTCGGGCAGGAAGCTCGGGTCCCACGTGGCGTCACGCGTGCCGGAGTAGTACGTCTGGCCGAGATCGACGATCCATGGGCCGCGTTCCCACGAGAGCTGGTTGTAGAAGCGCCAGCGCGGGATGGTGCCGTTCAGGCCGGTGACGAGCCCCGCGGTCGGCGTGTAGGCCGCGGTCGGCGCGATCTGGATGTCGTAGTTCGCGTAATACGTACCGGCGCTGGAGAAGCGCAGCTTGCCGTCGTCCGGCAGCTTCCAGGTGTACTCCAGGCGGGTGTCGACGCCGCTGAGCTTGGAGGCGCCCAGGTTGCTCGCCGCCGGGATCACGAAGTACAGGTTGTCCAGGCCGAGGCCCGAAACCTGGCCGGGCTGCGTGATGAGCGGGCCGGTGGGCGAGCTGACGTGGACGTACTTCGCATACGCGGACGCGGAGCCGTTCACCTCGACATCATGGAAGACCTGGTCGACCACGCCGGCGAGCCCGAGGTTGCCGACCACGTCGGTCTGCTTGATGTGGAAGTAATCCACGCTGAACAGGAATCCCGGGATGTTCTTCGGCGACCAGACGAAGCCGGCGGAGAGGTTCTTGGACCACGAGGGCGACAGGCTGGTCACCGGCTGGGTCACCTGCTTGGCTTGGAGCGTGTCGAACTCCGCCAGCGAATTGGTGAAGCCGATGCCCGTCGGTGAGTTCAGCTGGTAGAGCGTCGGCGCCTGGAACGACTTCGAGTAGGTGACGCGGAACATGAAGCTGTCGTCGACCGGCTGATAGCGCAGCGCGATCTTCGGCACCGCCGGGTCGCTGGTGTCGCTGTAGTTCTCGTAGCGTCCGGCCACCGTCAGGTCCGCCGAGTAGACGCCCGGCAGGCGGTTCTTGGCGCTGACGAGCGGGAAGTTCGCCTCCGCGAACACCGAGTAGATCCGGTGCTTCTGGTCGAAGGGATCGGTGCTCGTGCCGGAGTCGAAGGCGAAGGTCGCCGACTGGCTGTCGACGTCCGAGGCCGCCGTCAGCTTCTCCGACCGGGCCTCGGCGCCGACCGCGACGTTGACGCCGCCGCCGGGCAGCTCGAACACGTCGCGACCGACGAACTTCAGGTCCGCGGACGCCAGGTAGCTCTTGAAGAGACCGATGGCCTCGCCGAGCACGCCGTCCAGCGCGCCCGCCGGCTGATTGCGCTCGAACAGCTTGATCTTGCCGGCGTTGACCGCCGCGACGCGGGCGGCGCTCCGGACGAGACCGCCGTTCGCAAAATCCTGCTTGCCGTAGCTGTAGTCCACGGCGCCTTCCCAGCTCCACTGCTGATTCAGCGTGCCCTTGAGGCCGCCCACCACCCGCCAGGAATCCGTCGCCTGGCGGTAGCTGCGGGGATGATCCACAAAGCGGTTGCGCACGCTCAGGTCCACGCCGAGCACGTTGTTCGGGTCGGCCGCCGCCATCGTCAGCGTCAGCGGCTGGGCGTTGAGCTGCGAGGCGTTGTAGGTGTGCGAGTAGAGGATGTCGCCGAAGTACGAGGTGTTGGCGGACAGTTTCCCCGCCACGGACAGCGTGCCGATCTTCTTCTCGTTGCCGATGATCATGGTCACGTACTGGGAGAGGTTGAACAGCTGTGAAATCGCCCCGGCGGTGATCGGCCCGGTGGTGTACCCGCGGTCGGCAAGCGTCGCGCCGGCCTTCGGCGCGTTCAGGCTGGGGTCGAGGAAGTAGTAGGCCTTCGAGTTGCCGACGAAGTTGCCGTCGGCGTCGATGGCGCCGAGCTGGACGACGCCGGCGAAGTTGGTGGTGCCGTACACCGGGTTGGCAAAGGGCCGCTCGTAGTTGTAGAGCGGGTCGGTCTTCACCCACTCGAAGGAGGCGGTGACCTTCGGGCCGTTGGCGCCGATCTGGCCGCCGACGACGCCGTAGGCCGAACGTTCCTCATAGTGGCGGCCCTGGTTGGCGGCCACCGCGTACCGGCCGCCGATCTCGCTGCCTTGGAAGTCGGATTTCAGGATGATGTTGACCACGCCGCTCACCGCATCGGTGCCGTAGATGGCCGAGGCGCCGTCCGTCAGGATCTCGATGCGCTCGATCGCCGAGACCGGGATGGCGTTGACGTCCACGAACACGCCGCCGCCGGTGGCCGCGACCGGCGCCGAGGCGATGCGGCGCCCGTTCACGAGCACCAGCGTCGGCAGGTTGCGCAGGGCCAGGGCCGAGCCGCCGTTGGTCGAGCCACTGCCGATGTTGCCGTTGTCGCCGCCGAGGTTGGCGTTGCCGGTGAACTGCGGCGCCGTCTTGCGGATGACCTGGAGCAAATCGTTGGTTATGCCGCTGTGTTCGATGATTTCCGGGGTGAGCAGCGAAATCGGCGCGACGGGCGTCTCGCCGGCGGTGGGCAAATTCGAACCGGTGACGACGAAGCGTTCGAGCTTCAGCGTGTCCGGTTCCGTTTCCGTGCTGTTACTCTGGGCGAACGCTGGCAGGCAGAGGGAAAACCCCGCGCAGGCCAGTCCGGCGGCCCGCAGGGTCTTCCCGAACGTATCGGGAGTGTAGTTCTTCATGATGGTGTGTTTGGGCGGAAGCGGGCTCACGCCCGCCCCGCGATGCGGCGACGAAGGAATCGCTTCCCCACCCGCCCGCTCAACGGCGATACGACGAAACTACACAATCACGCGCCGAGCCGGCGCCGCGCCGCGCCAGCCGTGGCAAACCGCCGTCCGCGCGTCATATCGCGTAATACCGCGGCACTTAGCGGGCTTCCTGCTGCCACGCCAAGGCCGCCCCGACGATGCCGGCGTCGTTGTGCAGGCGCGCCGGCACCACGCGGGCCGCGGCCCGGATATGCGGCATGAATTTCGCCGCCTTCTTGCTCACGCCCCCGCCT
>CAYMSE010000411.1:0-13041 GCA_964392935.1 uncultured Oleiharenicola sp. | reverse complement strand
GCCGAGCGATTCCATGACGAGCTGCTGGAGGTAGCGCGAGAAGAGCAGGAGGCGGTCCTTGTAGGGCAGCACGACCATGTCCTTGGTGCCGCGGCCGTCGGTCGCCCAGTACCACATCAACGCGAGCAGCGCCGCGGGGTTTTCCTGGAGCGACTTCTTGCGGGTGACCTCGTCCATGGCGGCGGCGCCGGCGAGCAACTGGTCGACCTTGATGCCCTGCAGCGCGGCGGGCAGCAGGCCGACGGCGCTGAGCTCCGACGTGCGGCCGCCGACCCAGTCCCACATCGGGAAGCGGGCGAGCCAGCCTTCGCCTTGCGCGACTTGGTCGAGTTTCGAGCCTTCGCCGGTGACGGCGACGAAATGCTTCGGATAGTCGAGGCCCGCGGCTTTGAACGCGGCGGCGGCCTCGAGCATGCCGTTGCGGGTTTCGACGGTGCCGCCCGACTTGGAAATCACCACGACCAGCGTCTGCTTCAACCGGCTGCCAAGCGTCTTGAGCACGTAGTCCATCCCGTCCGGGTCGGTATTGTCGAAGAACGAGACGTTCATCTTGTCGCGTCCGCCCTTGAGCCGGCCGAGCGCGTGGGACGCCAGCTGCGGGCCGAGCGCGGAGCCGCCAATGCCCACGACCAGCACCTCCTTGAACTTGGCGCCACCCGGGGCGGTGATCTCGCCCTTGTGGACCTTGGTGGCGAAGGCCTTGACGGCGTCGAGCGTGCCGGTGATCGCGGCCTTCAGTTCCGGCGACGGGGCGAGCTCGGCGTTGCGCAGCCAGTAGTGGCCGACCATGCGTTTCTCGTCCGGATTGGCGACGGCTCCGCCCTCGAGCGCGGCCATGTCGGCGAAGGCCTGCTGCAGCTTGGGCTGCATGTCGGCCGGGAAATTGTCCGGGAAGGGCATCCGGCTGACGTCGAGCGACAGGCCGAGGCGCGGGTTGGTGTAGTAAAGCGATTTGAATCGTTCCCAGGTCATAGGAGGGCAGGAATACGCGCGGCGGGCGGCCGCGGCTAGTCAGAAAACGGGACCGTGGCCCCGGCGAATAATTGATTGCTAGACCCCGGCGGCCTTCGCTCACTGTCACTTTCCCGCATGGCATTCGATCTCAAGCGCGTGTTGAAAGTGATGCTGTTCGCCTCGAACGGGCCGCTTTCGGTCAAGGACATTCAGACCGCCGTCAGCCGCTTTCACGAGCAGGCGACGGCGCTGCCGCTCGAGGACGGGGAACAGGCTCCGCCAAGCGCGGGGTCCGGGGCCGCGCCGGAGCTCCCGGCGGCCGCGACGCCTGCCGCGGAATCGCCCGAACCCGCGGAGGCCGCCCTGCCGATGCCGACGGAGGACGATGAATTCTATCGCGACGTGCCCACGCTGGTGACGGCGGCGCAAATCCGGGAGGCCATCGATGCCATTGCCCTGGAAATGCAGGCGGCGGGCGGCGAGATCATGGTGATCGAGGGTCACAATGGCTGGCGCCTGGTGACACATCCGCGCTTTGCGCGGTGGGTGCGCTTGCTGCGCAACGAGCCGCCGCCGGTGCGGTTGAGTCCGTCGTCGCTCGAGACGCTGGCCGTGATTGCCTATCGCCAGCCGGTCACGCGCGCCGAGATCGAGCAGATTCGCGGCGTTTCCGCCGAGGCCGGGCTCACCAAATTGCTTGAGCGCGACCTCGTGTACATCGTCGGGCGCGCCGACCTGCCGGGACGCCCGATCCAGTACGGCACGACCGAGGCCTTCCTGGAGTTCGTCGGCATCAAGTCGCTCGATGAATTGCCGGCATCCGACGTGTTGTCGCCCCGCCAGATCGATGCGTGGCTGCAGACCTCGACGAACCCGCGGGCGGCGAGCGACGCGGACATGGGCCTCGACGAGACCGAGGAGCAGCAGATGGATTTGCAGCAGGCCCAGGCGACACCGCCGGTGAGCGAGACACCGCCGGCCAGCTGACGTTCGGATCGGGCTCGACGCGCGCGGCGTCCTCAGCGCATCCGCGCGAAATACCAGGCGACCAGGCCGAGGCCGAGGATGGCGAAGGCAGCGAAAAAGTACATGAAGCAGCCGCGCCGGACCTCGTCCTTCACCGGGCGACCCTTTTCGCGATAGCGCTCAATCAATTTCTCGGCGTCGAGCGGCGAGACCGATCCCATCCGGGGCGCGGCCGGCGGAACAACGGGCGCGGGTGCGGGTGCGGCGGTGGGCAGCGGGGCCGCGGCGGGCGTCGCACCGCCCGATTCACGGGCGATCTCCCGGTCGAACCACGCGACCTGCTCTTGCGCGAGCGCGCGCAGGCGGCGGAGTTCGTTGAGGCGGTCGGACACGACCCCGAGTGAGGATGAAAGTGCGCGGCGCGGCAAGCGCGCCGGTCGGCCGGTCGCGGTGACGGGGGCGCGATCGGGCGATGGCCACCCAACAAAAAGGCGCACCTTGCGGGTGCGCCGGAAAACGAGAGACGAGGCTGCGGCTCAGACGACGTGCACCTTGCGGTGGGACTTGTCGAACGAGACGGTGCCGTCGCGGAGCGCAAAGAGCGTCCAATCGCGGCCAGTGCCGACGCCCTTGCCGGCGTGGTACTTGGAGCCGCGCTGACGGACGATGATGCCGCCGGCGAGGACCTTCTGGCCGCCGAACAGCTTCACGCCGAGGCGCTGCGAAGCGGAGTCGCGGCCGTTGCTGGATGTTCCCTGACCTTTCTTGTGTGCCATGGCAGTGGTTCCTTTAAGCGGTGATGGATTCGATCTTGATCACGGAGAGCTCCTGGCGATGGCCGCGTTTGCGCTCCATGCCCTTGCGCTTCTTCTTTTTGAAAACGATGACCTTTTTTCCGCGCTTGTTCTCAAGGACCTTGGCCTTGACGGAGGCGCCGGAGAGGAACGGAGTGCCGACCTTGAAAGTGTCGCCTTCGCCCGCCGCGAGGACTTCGTTGATTTCGACCGTGGAGCCGGCTTCCGTCTTCGGATAGCGGTTCACGATGAGGATGTCGCCCTCGCTGACCGAGAACTGTTTCCCCTGGGTTTTGATAGTCGCTTTCATAAGTTCAAAGGGGCGAAATAAGGTGGGTCGGATACGGGTAATCAAGGCTTTATTTACGATTCCGACGAAAACTCTTCGCGCCGCCAAAATCTGCGCAGTTCGCGGCGGCTTGCGAGTGGGAACTTGGCTCGTAGTGCTTTCTTCATGCCGCGAATCATCCGTCCGGAGGAATTGCAGGGTCGCAACACCGTGGCGCTGGCAAGGTGGCTGCTGGGCAAGGTGTTAGTCCGGTCCACACCGGCTGGACGCACCACCTGGCTCATCACGGAGGTCGAAGCCTACCACACGGAGCGAGACCTGGCCTGTCATGCGGCGAAGGGGCGGACGAAGCGCACGGAGGTGATGTATCGGGAAGGCGGGCACTGGTACGTCTACCTGTGTTACGGGGTGCACGAGATGTTGAACCTCGTGACGGGCCCGGCGGATCATCCGGCGGCCGTGCTCTTCCGTGGCGTGGAAGGCGTCGCGGGTCCCGGCCGGCTGACCAAGCGCCTCGGCATCAGGCGCGACCTGAATGGCGCCCGGGTTGCGCCGGAAAGCGGGCTGCATCTCGAGGACCACGACGTCGTGGTGCCGCGTCGGGAGATCAAATCCGGTCCGCGCGTCGGCATTGACTATGCCGGCAAGGTCTGGGCCGCGAAACCGTGGCGGTTTCAGTGGATCAGAGCGGCCGCGGAGCGACTGGCGCCCAGGCGATCGCAGCCGCCGGCTACTTCGCCGGCGGGGTGTAGCCGCTGAGGGAGAGCGTCGCCGCGCCGAAATTCAGCCGGAGCTGCATTCGCACCGGCAGGCGCGTGCCGTCCTGGGAGATCCACACCTTCACCTCGCCGCCGCGTTTGAAGAGGCCCTTCGGATTCCTTTCCATGCGGGGCACGAGGACGAGGGTCTTGTAGCGCCCGAGGGGCGTGCGCACGTCCTCGTAGCCCTCGGCGGTGATGGTGATGGGGTAGAGATCGCGGCCGAATTGCACGACGACGTCGCGCTTTTCCCCCGGCTTGATGTCCCATTCGCGCGTCTGCACGAGCGCGGTGATGAGGTCGATCGGGTCGCTGCCCTCGGGCAGCGGGATCTCGCCGCTGCGCTGCGTGCGCACGTGGTCGGTGTAGGTCGCGAGGCGCTTGGCGTAGTCGACGACGAAATCGCTGTTGGTCTCGCGCTTCGGGTCGGAGCCGCTCTCGTGGACCGACAGCAGCCGTCCGGCGTCCGGGTCCATCAGCACCTCGGCCTTGTTGTCGAATTCGTAGAGGCCGCGCACGATGCCGCGGGACCGGGTGTCGACGGTGATCCGGAAGCGCGGTTCCGCGCCGGCCGCCGGTTCGGTCTGGCCCGCGATCACGATGTCGCCGGCGTGGTTGAAGATCGCGAAGCCGACTCGGTACGTGAAGGTTTCGCCGTTGCGGATGGCGGTGAACGGCGCCGCGCCGAGCGACAGCCAAGTGGCGGCCAGGGCGAGGGCGGCGAGGCGGGGGACCAAGGGCATGGAGGGGAAATGCCCTCTTGGGCCGCCGCCTACAAGGAAAGTTCCATCTGATTGCCCTGGCCGAGCGCCCAGGACTCCACGCCCCGGGCCCGCAAGGTGGCGGCGAATTCCTTCGCGAAGCCGTGGACGGTGTAGACGAGGCGGGGGCGCACCTGTTCCACGAATCGGAGCAGGTCGGGAAAATCCGCGTGATCCGACAAGGGGAAGGCGGCGTCGCAACCGCTGCGGAAGATCGTGCCGCTGTCCAGCGCCCAGCCGGTCACAACCGCGGTGCGCTTGGGGTGGATCCACGAAACCGGCTCGACCGGGCCGCTGCCGGGAGGGGCGATGACGACGTGCCCGGCGTAGGCGCGGACATCGAGCCGGGCAAACGGCGGGAGTTTCATGCCGAGTTCGGCATAGGCCTGGGTCACCCGGTACGCGTGCTCGTGGAGCATCAACGGCAGGCCGGCCCGGCCGACAATCTGCACGAGTTCCTGGGCCTTGCCGAGGCTGTAGGCATAGAGGACCGGTGTGGCGTTCTCCGCCAGCGTCGACCGGCAGAAGGCGACGATGTCCGCTTCCACCTGTTCCGACGGTGGAAACGCATAGCGCGGCAGGCCGAATGTCGTCTCCATGATGAGCACGTCGGCGCGGACCGGGGCGCACGGCTCCGCGGCGAGACTGGGGCGCAGCTTGAAGTCACCGGTATAGAGCAGGCTTCCGCGCTCGGTGACCGCCCGCAGCATGGCCGACCCGAAGACGTGCCCCGCGGGATGCAGCGTGAACTCGCAACCGGGCTCGGCGCCCCACGGCTCGTTGAAGTCGAGCACCGTCTCCGTTCGCCGCCCGGGCAGCCGCAGGCGCATCAATCCCGCCGTCGCGCGCGTCGCGACGATCTCGCGGTGGGCGCCGATGTGATCGGAGTGGGCGTGGGAAATGAACGACCGCGACTGCGACTTGCGTGCATCGAGCCACCAACCGATCTGCGGCAGTTGGATTCCGTGGCTCTGGCGGACTTCCCAGGACATGCGACACAGAAGCGGTCGCGGTCGCGGAAGTCAAAGGGGCCGCGGTGGCGTCCTGACAGCGGCCTGTCAGGAGTGATGCCCACCCCCGGTAGCGGTCCACGGACGCGCCATCGGATTCAGGAATTTCATCCCCGCTCCTGTAGGTAGGGCTTTACGCCTGACTGTTGGGGATGAACCCCGACCTGCATGGACACGCGGCCAGGGCGCAACACGGGCCACGTTAGGCGTCCGCGTTCTCCAGGATCGGAATCAGCCAGTAGGTCTCGCCGTTGAACTGGTAGGGCTTGGCCCCGCGGGGCGCCGGGCCGTCCTGATAGCCAGGCGGCCGGATCAGGGGCGAGAAAGGCGCGGGGTTCTTTCGCGGATTCCATTCCGGCGTTTCCGTCGGGGGCCACACCTGGAACGCGGAGGCGGGCGGGTTGGTTGCCCGCAGGCCGAGATCCGCGACGAGCGGGGGCGGATTTTCCTTCACGGCCCGGTTCCAGTCACGGGCGACGGTGGCGGGTTCCTTCAGATCGGCGGCGGCAACGGTCGCGGCGAGCGCGAGCGGAGCGAGGAGGAGGAGTGTCTTCATGGCGTCTGGCCCGGATCTGGGACCGCGGACGCGGACGGAGGTTCACCGGCGTCGAAATACTTGCGCCGGGCTAGCCGCCACGCCGTCACCAGGAAGGCGGTCAGCGGCACGGCCAGCATCATGCCGAGGATGCCGCCGAGGGCCTGGCCCCAGAAGAACACCGCGACGATGATGGCAACCGGATGGAGGCCGGTCTGGTGGCCCAAGATGCGCGGGGTGAGGAACCAGCCCTCGAGGCATTGCACGGCGACGAACACCGCCACGCACACGCCGACCAGCGGCAGGCCGCCGCCTTCCTGGAACAGGGCGAGGGGCAGCGTCACGCTGAGGCCGAGGATCGAGCCGAGATAGGGGACGATGTTGAGCAGCCCCATGGTGAGGCCAATGGCGAAGCCGAACTTGAGGCCGCCGATCGAAAAGCCGAGCGCCAGCAGGATGCCCATGATGAGACCGATGAGCAGCTGGCCGCGAAAGAAGGCAACGAGGATGCCGATGAACTCGCGGACCAGAAAGACCACGTCCTCGCGGTGCTGCGGACGGAGGAACGGCAGGTGACGCGAGAGCGAGCCCGTGGGGTCGGCGTTCGAGAGGAGGAAGAAGAAGAGGTAGATCGGGATGACGGCGAGCGACGCGGCGAAGCCGAAAAGCCCGAAGAGCCCGGCGCCGGCGGACTTGATCGTCGGGGCGAGGTGCCCAAGGAAATTCTGCGCCTCCTGAGTCAGCCCCTCGACGGTGCTCTTGATCGCGGGGTTCTCGAGGTAGCGGCGGGCGACGGCCAGCCAGTCGGGGAAGTGCGCCTCGGCCCATTTCACCGTGTTCGCCCAGAGGACCGGCAGATAGGCGATGAAGTCGAGCAGTTGGGCGATCGCGGCCGGGGCGAAGGTGAGGAAGACCGCGGTCACCAGCAGGGCGAACAGCACATAGAGCAGCAGCACGGCGACCGGGCGGCTGAGCTTCAGCCGCCGCTCAAACAGCGTCACAACCGGCCGCATCACGAGCGCCGTGATGCCGGCGACGGCGAGGGGCCAGATGATGCTCGAGAAGGCCGCGATGAAGCGGGCGACGCCCGTGAAGAGGACGATGAGCAGCCAGCCGATGGCGCAGAAGGCGGCGAGGCCGAGCGCAAAGCCGACCAGTTTGCGCTGGGCCGGGGAGAGCAGCGGGGCGGAATCCGTGGTCACGGAGGAGAGAGAACAGGTGGCCGCAACCGGGGCAACGCCCAACATCCAACGCTCAACGTCCAACGTTCAACTTCCAACCTTTGTGGCGGTACTGCCAAGATCCGGCCGGGCGGGCGGAGAGTTGATTGGCGAGAGACGGCGACCGATGGACGTTGGAAGTTGGGCGTTGAGCGTTGGACGTTCAGTTCGGCCGCTCTCTCCTTGACAATCTAGGAGAACGACGCTCTCTCCTAGAAACTCTAGGAAAGACCATGCCTGACCACAAAGCCGACCTCCTGCAGGGCACCCTCGACCTGCTCATCCTGAAATCGCTCCAGAACGAGCCCATGCACGGTTTCGGAATCTCGCTCCGGATCCAGCAGATGTCGCGGGACATGCTGACGGTGGAGCAGGGTTCGCTCTACCCGGCGCTGTACCGGCTCGAGGACCAGGGCTGGATCAAGTCGGAGTGGGGTGTCTCGGAGAACAACCGGAAGGCGAAGTTCTACACGCTGACCGCGTCCGGCCGGAGGCAGCTCGCCACCGAGGAGCAAAGCTGGGCCAAGCTCTCGGCCGCCATCGGCTTCGTGCTGGGCAACACCTGACGCCACCGGCCGCGTCACGATCACCTGCCGATCACCTCTTCCTTGCCATGGAGTTCCTTCGCCGCTTTCACCGCTGGTTTCGCCGGGCGAAACTGGATGCCGACATGACCCGCGAAATGCGGACGCACCTCGAGTTCCAGACCGAGCGCAACCGCGCCGCCGGCATGAAGACCGACGACGCGCACTACGCCGCGCTCCGGCAGTTTGGCAACGTGGCGAGCTTCCAGGAGCAGGCGCGGGAGCAGCGGGGTTGGGTGTGGCTCGAGCAGACGATGCAGGATGTCCGGTTCGCGGCGCGGCAACTGCGGCGCAGCCCCGGATTCGCGTCGGTCGTCATCGTCACGCTGGCGCTGGCGATCGGGGCGAATACCGCGATCTTCAGCTTCTTTCGCGGCATCCTGCTGCAGCCGCTGCCGTATGCGGAACCGGAGCGCGTGGTCCTGCTCAAGAAGGGCGTGCGCGACTTCGGCGACGCGATCGGCAACGTCGCGCTGTTCGCGGCGGATTTCGTGGACCTGCAGAAGGGAACGCGGACCGTGGCGCAGCTGGCGACGTTCACGGCGGACGTGGCGACGCTCACCGGCCGGGGCGAACCCGACCTGGTGTACGGTGCGATCGTGTCCCACGACTTCTTCCCGGCCTTGGGCGGCCGGCCGATCCTGGGGCGGACCATCACGCCGGCCGACCGCGCGGGCAGCGGCGACCGCCCGGTGGTCGTGAGCAGCGAGTTCTGGCGCTCCCACCTCGGCGGCGCTCCCGACGCCGTGGGGCGGACGATCATCCTGAACCGCGTGGCCCTCACGGTCGTCGGCGTGATGCCGGACGATTTCGATTTTCCCCGCGGCGTGAAATTCTGGGCCGCACCCCTGGGCGCCGCCCCGGAAAACCAGCTGGGTGCGCCCGTCTACGATGCCCGCGGGCGGGGCAACAATGTGCGGCTGGTCTTCGGCCGGCTGCGGGCCGGGGTGACTCCGGACGAGGCCGAGCAGGAACTGACCGCGTTGGTGCAGCGTCTGCCCAATCCGAACACGACGGCGCGTTCGATTCGCCTCGTAAACATGCGCGACCAGGAGGTTGGCGACGTACGCCCCGCGCTCGCGCTGCTGCTGGCGTGCGTGGGCTTGGTGCTGCTGATCGCCTGCCTGAACGTCGCGAACCTGATGCTCTCGCGGGCCACGACCCGCCAACGCGAGATGGGCGTGCGCCTGGCGCTGGGGTCGGGACGCGGACGGATCGTGCGGCAATTGCTGACCGAGAGCGTGCTCCTCGCGCTGCTGGGCGGCACGGCGGGCGTGCTGCTGAGCCGGTGGGGCCTCGATTTGCTCGTGCGGCTGGCGCCCGACGGCATCCCGCGGCTGTCCGCCGTCCGGGTCGACGGCTGGGTGCTGGGATTCGCGCTCGCGATCTCGACGTTCACGGGCGTGCTGTGCGGCCTCGCCCCCGTGCTGGAAACGGCGAAGGCCGATCTGGCGAGCTCGATGAAGGTTGGCGGCAGGAGCGGTTCCGCCGGGAAACTGCCGCAGCGGTTGCGGGCGTGGCTCGTGACGGGCGAGGTGGCCATCTCCATGGTGCTGTTGGTGGCCGCCGGCCTGCTCCTGCGGAGTTTCTGGCAGATGCAGGCCTCCTCGTGGGGGTTCTCCCCGGTGCAGGTCGTCTCCGCCCGCGTGGCCTTCATGGACGAACGCTACAACGCGAATCCGGCGCGCCTGGCCTTCTATCATGCGTTGATCGAAAAGCTCGAGGCGGCGCCGGGCTTCGAAGCCGTGGGCACGAGCCTCGATCGCATCGGCGAATCGTGGGTGCACATCCCCTTCACGCCCGAGGGCCGGGTGTACGCCCGGCCGGAGGACGCGCCGCAGGCCAATCTGCACCTGCTCGTCAGCCCCGGCTATTTCCGTACCCTGGGGATTCCCCTGGTGCAGGGCCGGGCCTTCGAACCGGCGGATGGCGAGACCGCCGATCGCGTGGTGATCGTCGATTCCGCCCTGGCCCGGCACTACTTCCCGGGCGAATCGGCGGTCGGCAAGCGCGTCTCCTTTGTCTTCTTTGGTGAAGCCGTGCAGGCCCGCATTGTCGGGGTGGTCGGGCCGGTGAAATCGGATGGTCCGGCCGGCGAAGCGCGACCGGATTTGTACGTGCCGTTCCCGCAGTTTCCCTGGAACAACCTGTTCGTGCACGTGCGCACGCCGGTCGGCGTCGCGGCGGCCGGTGCCACGATCAAGCGGATTGTGTCCGAGATCGACGCCACCGCGCCGGTGATCGAACTGGCGGACATGGAGCAGGTGATCGCGAAGCCGGCCAATGCGCGGCGGTTTCCCCTCGGGTTGCTGGCGGTCTTCGCCGCCGTCGCCCTGCTGCTCGCCGCCGTTGGCATCTACGGCGTAACCGCCTACAGCGTCGCGCAGCGGACGCGCGAGATCGGCGTGCGCATGGCACTGGGGGCCCAGCCCGGCGAGGTGGTGGCGCTGGTCCTGCGCCAGGGCTTCCGCCCGATCGCCCTCGGCCTCGGCGCCGGCCTGGTGGGAAGCGCCGGGGCCGCCTTTGAGATCCGCCATATGCTGTTTGAGGTGGCACCGCTGGACGCCTGGACGTTTGCCACGATTCCGGTGGGGCTCCTCGCGCTGGCCCTGGCCGCCTGCGCCTGGCCGGCCCGGCGGGCCGCGCGCGTCGATCCTCTTGTCGCCCTCCGCGCGGAGTGAATGACGATGAAGCTCCTGCGTCGGATCCGTGCCTTCTTCCTCCGGGACCGCCTCGACGCCGAGATGCGGGAGGAAATGCGGCTGCACCTTGATGCGCAGGCGGCGCGCCACCGGGCGGCCGGCCTGAGTCCGGACGAGGCGCGCTACGCCGCGCAACGCCAGTTCGGCAACGTCGCCAGCCTGCAGGAGCGGGCGCGGGAGATATCCCGCTGGTGCTGGCTGGAGCATCTCGGACGGGATGTTCGCTTCGCCCTGCGCGGTCTGCGGCGCTCGCCGGGTTTCGCCGCGGTTGGGATCGGGACCATTGCGATCGCGATCGGCGCCGGCAGCTCGGTCTTTTCCGTGGTTAACGCCATCCTGCTCCGTTCGCTCGCAGTGCCGAATCCGCAGGAGTTGCGCGCGCTGCACTGGAGCGGAACCGGCGTGCGGATGCGGTCCTTCAACGGCAACACCTTTGGCCTCGCCGGAGAGCGCGAGGTCCACGACTCGGTAAACCATCCGATCTACCTGCAACTTCGGGAGCGTGCCGCCGGGATCGCCGATGTCTTCGGCTATTTCCCGCTGCCGGGCGCCACCATGGTCGCGTCCGCTGCCGCGTTCCCCGTGGACGGTGTGATGGTGACGGACAACTTCTTTTCCGGGCTGGGGCTCCGGCCGTACCTGGGCCGACTGTTCCGGCGCGGCGATGATGCGGCCGCGCGGCCCGAGATCGTCCTGTCCCATGCGCTCTGGCAGCGGGACTTCGCGTCGGATCCCGCAGTCCTGGGTCGAACCGTGGCGATGCGCGGCACGAGCTATACCGTGATCGGCGTGCTACCGCCCGGGTTTGGCGGCATCAATCCGGGCAAACGGTACGATTTCTATATCTCACTGGCGGCGGGTTCACCGTTCCTGTACGTGCCGCTGACGGAAGACTGGCACTGGTTCATGGGCCTCATGGCGCGCCTCGCTCCCGGCCACGGCGACTCCGAACTGGAGGCGGCGCTCTCCCCGGTGTTCGCAGCAGCGGCCAGGCCGCTGGTGACGGAGGGCAGGATCGAATCGATCCCGGCCGCCGGGGGGCTCGAATTTGACCGCGACCTGTATGGTCGGCCCCTGCGCGTGATGTTGGGGGTGACGGTCCTGGTGACGCTGCTCGCCTGCGCGAATCTCGCGGGACTGTCACTTTCGCGCGGGGTGGCGCGGACGCATGAGCTGGCGGTACGGGCAGCCCTTGGCGCGCACTGGCGGCGGCTGGCCGTCCAGTCGCTGGTGGAAAGCGCGGTGCTGGCCGTGATCGGCGGCGCGGTCGGCGCGTTGCTGGCGGTCTGGGGCCGCGAAGCCGTGTCGCGCTTGCTGGCCGGCTCTCCCGGCGGACTCGACTACGACCTTTCACTCGATGCCCGCGCCCTCGCGTTCGAGATTGCGACGGTGACACTCACCGCCCTTCTCACCGGTGTCCTGCCCGCATTGCGGGCCGGGCGCGCGGACCCGCAGGAGGGGCTGCGGGGCCGCGGCGCGATGCGGGCCGGGCGGCAGCGCACCGGCCGCGCGCTGGTGGTGGCGCAGCTCTGCGGGTCGCTGTCCATCCTGACCGCCGCCGGGATGGGATTGCACAGCCTGGCAAGCCTGCGGACGGTCGATCCGGGATTCCAGACGGAGAACCTGGTGACCTTTCGCGTCAGCCCGATGTCCGCCGGAATCGAACCGGCGAAGCTCGTCGATTTCTATGCGCGCGTGCAGGTGGCGCTCAACTCGATCCCGGGCGCCTCATCCGTTTCGGTGATGGAATACGTTCCGCTGTCGGGCACCGAATCCTCGGGCGGGTTGCGCTTCAACGACGACGGCGCCGCGACCGGGGCGGCCCACTGGACCAACCGCCAGGCTGTCGGCGAGGCGTATTTCTCCACGCTCGACATTCCGATACGGCGCGGGCGACCGATCACCGGCGCCGACACGACCGACGCCGCGGTGAAGGCTTGTGTGGTCAACGAGACCTTCGTGCGGCGGAATTCGCCCGACCGGGATCCGCTCGGTCGCACGTTCGCTCAATGGGGTGCGGAATGGCGGATTGTCGGCATCTGCGCCGACACGAAGCTGCGCAACCTCAAGGATCACGCCGAGCCGATCGCCTACTTTGCATTTCCGCAGTACTTTCACGGGCGCCACACGATCGACAATGCCAGCTATGTCGTCCGGTCCATCCTGCCGGCGGCCGCGCTGCGCCGGCCCCTGGAACAGGCGGTGGCGTCGGTCTCGCCGGTGGTCCCGCTCGCCGGCTACACGACGGTGGCCGAGGTCCGCGACTCGAATGTCGGGCGCGAACGAATGCTGGCCGTACTCTGCGCCACGCTTGCGGCGGTGGCCCTCGTGCTGTGCTGCGCCGGCCTCTACGGGCTGATCGCCGGTGAGGTGAGCCGCCGCACGAGCGAGATCGCCATCCGCCTCGCGATCGGGGCGCGCCCCGCCGACGTTGGCCGCCCGATTTTGGGCGAGGCGCTTGCGCTGGC
>CAYMSE010000410.1:0-8372 GCA_964392935.1 uncultured Oleiharenicola sp. | reverse complement strand
GCCTCGTCGCCGACGAGGTCGCCCAGGGTGGCGGAGTCGTGATCCTCGCCCACCGGGGCGTCGAGTGACGCCGGGCGGACGCTGACCGTCTTGAGCAATGCGACCTTGGCGGTCGGAATCTGCAGCTCGGCCGCAATCTCCTCGTTCTCGGGTTCGCGGCCCAGTTCGTCGGTGAGCTTGGCGATGGTCTTGCGCATCCGCGAAATCTTGTCGACCAGGTGCACGGGAAGGCGGATGGTCTTGGACTGGTTGGCCAGGGCGCGCTTCATCGACTGCTTGATCCACCACGCGGCATAGGTGGAGAGTTTGCCGCCCTTGGCCGGATCGAACCGCTCCACGGCCTTGATGAGGCCGAGGTTGCCTTCGCTGATGAGGTCCATCAGCGGCAGGCCCATCTGATTGTAGTCGTAGGCGATCTTCACGACGAGCCGGAGGTTCGCCTTGATCATGTGATCGCGCGCGGCCTTGTCGCCCCGCTTGATTCGGGCCGCGAGCTTGATCTCTTCCTCGACCGTCAGCAGCGGCGTCTGGCGGATTTCATTGAGGTAGAGCTGGAGATTGGAGCGCTCATCCCGGCGATCGACAGGCGAGGCCTGGTCGAATTGCGATGGAGCAGCAGGCGAAATCTCGGGACGCACGGTCAAACCTTCCTCCGGGGACGGAATGGTGACCGGGGTTTCAATGCGGGGCGTAGCCACGCTGGCCGTTCCCGGCTTCGTGGCGCGCGTCTTTTTTGCATGTGGCATGGTGGATGTCCCAGTTTTGGTGTTTCGCCTGATACTCTGCATATTGGATGCCTGAACGGAGACGTAAATTCCCGTTCCTATGTTACGACCGAGAACACCCGAAAGTGTGCCGAAATTCGCTGATTTAAGACAAACGATCTGCCAGCGAGATTGCCTTAAACAAGGCCGAGGCCTTGTTGATGGTCTCCTGGTACTCGGAAGCGGGCACCGAATCGGCGACCACGCCGGCTCCGGCTTGAATGTGCACAAGGCCGTCTTTAACTAATGCAGTCCTTAAGGTTATGCAGGAATCCAGATTTCCGTTGTAGCTGAAATAGCCGAGCGCACCGGCATAGCTTCCCCGCTGGGTGCCTTCCATCGAAGCGATGAGCTGCATTGCGCGGATTTTTGGCGCTCCACTCACCGTGCCGGCGGGAAAGGTGGCCCGCATGAGATCAAAGGCGGTTCGTTCTGGCGCAAGTTGTCCCTCCACCTGTGACACAATGTGCATCACATGGGAGTAGCGTTCGATCACCATGAATTCCGGAACGGTGACGGTGCCGAAGGAGCAGACGCGCCCGATGTCGTTTCTCGCCAGGTCCACGAGCATCAAGTGTTCCGCCTTCTCCTTTTCGTCCGCCAGCAGATCTTTTTCGAGCGCGACATCCTCGGCCGGGGTCTTGCCGCGCGGACGGGTGCCGGCGATGGGACGGATCTCTGTCTTGCGCCCCGTCAGCCGCACGTGGACCTCGGGCGACGCACCCACCAGCGCGAAATCGCCGGCTTCCAACAGAAACATATACGGAGAGGGATTCACGGTGCGCAGGGCGCGGTAAAGGTCCAGCGGGGTGCGGTCGAATCGCCGGCTGAACCGCTGCGAGAGCACGATCTGGAAGATATCGCCGGCCCGGATGAATTCCTTGGAGTCTTCCACCATCTTCTCGAAATTCGCCTTCGTGAAATTCCCCGGTGGCACCTGCACGGCGCCGCTCTCACCCAACTGGGATGAGGCCAGGGGCAGGGGCTGGGCGAGGGCGGCCAGCATGCGCCGCAGTTCCGCGCAAGCGGCGTCATACGCGGCGCCGGGATCCGAGCCGACATGGGCATTCACAATCAGGCGCAGCGTCTGGTGCGCGCGGTCGAACGCGAGAACCGAGTCACAGAGCATGAACCACAAGGCGGGCACGCCGAGATCGTCCCGGGCGGCGAGAGGGACCGTCGGCTCCACGCTGTGGACGAACTCGTAGCCGAGGTAGCCGACCGCGCCACCGGTGAAGGGCGGCAGACCGGGCACATCGACGGGGCGATACCGGGCGAGTTCCTCCTGCAGGAGCCGCAGCGGATCCGCAGCCTTCGGGCCGGCCGCGATGATCTTCCGCGGATTGCAGCCGATGAAGCTGTAGCGCGAGACATTTTCCCCGCCTTCCACCGACTCGAGCAGGAAAGCCGGCTGGGTACCCCGGAGCTTGGCGTAGGCCGATACCGGGGTCTCGAGGTCGGCCAGGAGATCGGTGTAGATTGGAACTACGTTTCCCTGCCGGCTGAGTTCCAGAAAGGCTTCGCGGGACGGCGTGACGTGCATGAGTTACTCGACGGTCACCGACTTTGCGAGATTCCGGGGCTTGTCGACATCCCGCTTCAGCTCCACGGCGATATAGTAGCTCAGAAGTTGCACCGGAACAGTCGCGACGATCGGCAGCACGGCCTCGTGGCACTCGGGAATGGTGATCACCTCGTCCGCAAGCCCCGCGGGCAGTTCACAGCTCTGCGTGGCAATGGCGATGATGTGCCCCTTGCGGGCCTTGATCTCCTGCATCGACGAAATCACCTTGGTGAACATTTCGCCCGAGGGCACGAAGAACACCGACGGGCATTGTTCACTGATCAGCGCGATCGGGCCGTGCTTCATCTCCGCCGCGGGATAGCCCTCGGCGTGAATGTAGGAAATCTCCTTGAGCTTGAGCGCACCCTCGAGGGCCACCGGGAAAAGCGAAAGCCGGCCCAGGAACAGGAAATCCGTGTAGTGGGCGTAGCGGCGCGCGATCTCGCGGATGCGCGGCGCCAGTTCCAATGTCTTCCGCACGAGGTCCGGCGCGCCCTTGAGGGCCCGGACATATTCCACGCCGTCGCTGAAACTCATGTCCCGCATGCGCCCGATGTAGAGCGCGAGCATGGCGCCGACCAGCAGCTGTGACGTAAACGCCTTGGTCGACGCCACGCCGATTTCCGGGCCCACGTGCTGGTAAACGCCGCCGTCCGCTTCCCGCGCAATGGACGAGCCCACCACGTTGCTGATCGCGAGGACCTTGTAGCCTTTGCGCTTCGCCTCGCGCATCGCCGCGAGGGTGTCGATGGTCTCACCCGATTGGCTGACCGTGAAGAACAGCGTGTTGCTGCCGAGTGGCATGTTCCGGTAACGGAACTCCGATGCATAGTCGACTTCGACCGGCACGCGGGCGAACCGCTCGATCAGGTGCTCTGCGACGAGGCAGGCGTGCCAGGCGCTGCCACATCCGAGGAGGTGGAGGCGGTCCGTTTGGCGAAGATCGACGGCGGAGATGTTGAGGCCGCCGAACTGGGCGGTGCTGCCGTCCTCGGAGAAGCGTCCGCGCATCGTGTTCTCGAGCGAAACGGGCTGCTCGAAGATCTCCTTCTCCATGAAGTGCGCATGGCCGTTGAGTTCCGCGTCCGCGACGCTCCAGGTGACGCGGTCGATGACGGGCGACACATCCTCCGCGTCCAGGGTGCTGATGGAAAAACTCTTGGCCGTGATGTGCACCATCTCGCCGTCCTTGAGGTAAACCACGTTCTGCGTCCGGCTGATGATGGCCGACACGTCGCTGGCAAGCATGTACTCGCCGTCACCGACCCCGAGGATCAGCGGCGAGCCTTTGCGCGCCGCGACGATCTCCGCCGGGCAGTCGCCGCACATGACCGCGATGCCGTAGGTGCCTTCCACGTGGCGCAGGGTCTTTCGCACGGATTCGACGAAACGGCTCACCTCGGACGTCGCGGGTTCCTTCTGGTAGTGATAGGCGATCAGGTTGCAGAGCACCTCCGTGTCCGTCTCGGAGCTGAAGGTGTAACCCTTGGTGAGGAGGAATTTCTTGATGCTCGCGTAGTTCTCGATGACGCCGTTGTGAATCAGCGCGAACTTCTGGTCGCTGCTGATGTGCGGGTGCGCGTTGGCGTCGGTCACGCCGCCATGGGTGGCCCAGCGCGTGTGGCCGATGCCGGTCGTGCCGGGCAGCTTCTGGACGGCCGTGGCCTTGATGAGGCCGTCCACGCGGCCGGTTTTCTTGGCGAGTTCGAATTTGCCGTTGGTCTGGGTGGCGACACCCGCGGAATCGTACCCGCGGTACTCAAGCCGCTTCAGCCCCTCCAAGATGATGCCGGAGGCCTTCTGTTTTCCGATATAGCCAACGATGCCGCACATAGATATGGATGGTTTTAGCTGGAGATTTTCGAGGTCCTACAAATCATACCTTTCAACACTTTACTACCCCTTAGTATGTCGGAGAAGAAAAGAGTTCTGTCAGTAATCATGGGAGGTGGTCGGGGCACGCGGCTCTATCCCCTCACCAAGGAGCGCTGCAAGCCGGCAGTGCCGCTCGCGGGCAAGTACCGCCTGGTCGACATCCCGATCAGCAACTGCATCAATTCCGGGTACAATCGGATCTTCCTGTTGACGCAATTCCTCACGGCTTCGCTGCATCGCCATATCAACAAGAGCTTCCACTTCGACCCGTTCGGCGCGGGGTTCATCGACTTGCTTTCCGCGGAGCAGACCAACCTGAGCACCTCCTGGTATGAGGGTACGGCGGACGCGGTCCGGCGGAATCTGGAACACTTCGACGCCCACGCGCACGACCTGATCATCATCCTGTCCGGCGACCAGCTCTACCGCATGGATCTGCGCAAGATCGTCGACCAGCATGTCGCCACGGGGGCGGACGTGACGATCGCCGCCATCCCGTTCCCGGTGTCCAAGGTCGAGGGCCTCGGGCTCATGCGCGTCCAGGACGACCTTTCGATTTCCGCCTTCGTCGAGAAACCGAAGGATCCCGCGGTCATCAACAGCCTCACGGTCAGCGCCGCGCTGGAAGCCAAGCTGGAACCCTGCCCGGAGAAGCGCTGCCTGGCCTCGATGGGCATCTATGTGTTCAGCCGCGACGTGCTGCGGCAGTCGCTGGCGAACGACATGAAGGACTTCGGCAAGGAGGTCATTCCCGCGCTGCTCGGCAAGGCGCGGCTTTTCAGCTACATCTTCGAGGGTTACTGGGAGGACATCGGCACCGTGCGCGCCTTCTTCGAGGCGAACCTCGCGCTGGCGCAGCCGTTGCCGCCATTCAATTTCTTCGACCGGAATTCGCCGATCTACACGCACCCGCGCTATCTCCCGGCCTCCAAGGTGAACCGGTGCAACATCGACCATGTGGTCATCGGCGACGGCTGCCTCGTGACCGATTCCACCCTCCGCCACTGCGTCATCGGGATCCGGTCGATCCTGGGTGAGGACTCCCATCTCGAGGACGTCGTGATGATGGGGGCGGATTTCTACCAGACCAAGCCCGAGGTTCAGGTGGACCGCGAGAAGGGGCGGCCGCCGATCGGATTGGGGCGCAACTGCCGCATCCAGCGCGCGATCATCGACAAGAACGCCCGCATCGGCGACAACGTCACGCTTTCCCCCGAGGGGAAGCCCGACGGCGACTATCCGCACAGCATCGTGATCCGCGACGGCATCCTCTGCGTCTGCAAGGGAGCCATCATCCCGTCGGGTTTCTCACTTTGACCGCGACAGCGCGGCCCGGGCGATCAGGCTGATCCCGGCGGCCAGCAAGAAGACGGAGTAGAACGTGCCGCGGCTCAGCCCGAGGATCAGTGCGGCGTCCGGCTCGCGGAACACTTCGCAAACGATGCGGGCCACGGCGTAGGCCGCCAGGAATTCCCCTGCCAGCCGCCCGGGCTGCTCCACGGCGATCCGGCTGCGCCAGAAGCGGAATTGCACAAGCGCGAGCAAGGCCCCACCCTCCAGGGCGGCTTCGTAGAGCTGGGACGGGTGTCGCGGCTGCGGGCCGCCGCCGCTTAGGGCAAAGATGATCGCCCAGGGAACCTCCGTGGGTTTGCCCCAGAGTTCACCGTTCAGGAAATTGGCCAGGCGCCCGAACAGCAGGCCGAGAGGAACCACGGTAACGATGAGGTCGCCGAGGCGGAGAAACGACAGGTTGCGCCGGCGCGCGAAGAGCCCGAGGGCGAGGACGACGCCGACAAAGCCGCCGTGGCTCGCCATGCCGCCTTCCCAGACGCGGAAAAGATTCAGCGGCTGGCTGAGCAGCGTGCCCGGCTGGTACAGGATGAAGTAGCCGAGTCGGCCGCCGATCAGCACGCCCGCCACGAGGTAGGTCATCAGGTCGCTGATCGCCGTGAAATCGAGGGGCGAACGCAGGCGCTTGTGGTACCAATTCAGCAACATTCCGGCGCCGATGAATCCCGCGAGGTAGGCGAGGCCATAGTAGCGGATGCCCACGTTCTCGCTGAAACGTATGAGGAAGGGGTGCGGTGTGTGTTCCCAAAAGGCGAGCGGCCAGCTTGCGGACATTCCCCCGAAAAGAGGCGGTCGCGACCGGAACTCAACCACTTTCCGGTCCAGCCCGTGGACCGTGAGTGTTTCCTTGCGACGTTCAGCCGCGGGCGGTTTCGTCAGGCATGAGCGTGATCCAAACGACTCCCCTCAATGCGTTTCACCGCCGTCACGGCGGCCGGATGGTGGACTTCGCCGGCTGGGACATGCCGGTCCAGTACCGCAGCATCCTCGAGGAGCACAAGGCCGTGCGCCAGCGCGCCGGACTTTTCGACGTGAGCCATATGGGCGAGGCCGATGTGAAGGGGCCCGAGGCGCTCAAATTCCTGCAGCACCTTGTCACGAACGACTGCAGCAAGCTTTTCCCGGGCCGTGTGCTCTACACGACGATGTGTTACCCGGACGGCGGCGTGGTCGACGACCTGCTGGTCTACATGCACGGGCCCGACGACTACTTCCTCTGCATCAACGCCGGCAACATCGCCAAGGACGTCGCGTGGATGCAGGAACAGGCCAAGGGTTTCAACTGCTCGGTCGTCAACCGCTCGGCCGACTACGGGCAGCTCGCGATCCAAGGGCCAAAGGCGCTTGCGATCGTCCAGCCGCTGACGCCGGCGGCGCTCGGCGCGATCAAGTACTACCATTTCGCCGCGGGCGAGGTCGCCGGCGTCAAGTGCCTCATTTCGCGCACCGGCTACACGGGCGAAGATGGCGTCGAACTCTACTGTGCAGCCGCGGACACGGAGAAACTCGCCGAGGCCGTGCTGGCGGCCGGCACCCCGCTCGGCCTCGAGCTGACGGGATTGGGCGCGCGCGACTCGCTGCGGCTCGAGGCCGGTTTCCCGCTCTACGGCCACGAGATCACCGACAAGATCAACCCGATCGAAGCCGGGCTCGGCTGGGTGGTGAAATTCGACAAGGGCGCTTTCATCGGCGCTGACGCCCTCAAGGCGGCCAAGGAACGGGGCACGGCGCAAAAGGTCGTGTTCTTCCGCACCGGCGACCGGCGGATCGTGCGGGCCGAAACGCCGGTGCTCGGCGTTGCCGGCGTGGCGGTGGGACGCGTGCTTTCCGGCACGCTCTCGCCGATCTTGAACGAAGCGATCGGCTCCGCGCTGGTCGACACCGCGTGCGTGACCGCGCCCCTGTCGGTCGACATTCGCGGCGCCAAGGTGAACTTGCAGCTGGTCAAGCCGCCGTTCGTGCCGCTAAAGAAATCCTGATTTTCCCGTAGGAGGGGCTCTACGCCCCGACCCGTCGCGGGGTAAACCCGCTTCCACCACCAAACTCATGAGCAACATTCCCGCGGATCTCCGCTACGCCAAGTCCCACGAATGGATCAAGGTCGCCGCCGACGGCACCGCGCTGGTCGGCATCACCGACTACGCCCAGAACAGCCTCGGCGACATCACCTTTGTCCAGCTGCCCAAGGTCGGAGCGGCGCTGAAGGCCGGCGAGACCTTCGGCGTGGTGGAGTCGGTCAAGGCCGCCTCCGACGTCTACGCCCCGGTCGCCGGCACGGTGCTCGAGGTGAACAAGGCGCTCGATGCCAATCCCGAGAAGGTGAACGCCGCGCCCTACGCCGACGGCTGGATGCTGAAGCTCAAGCTCGCCGACCCGGCGTCGGCCGGCGCGCTGCTCTCAGCCGACGATTACGCGAAGCACGTCGGATGACCCGATTCGCCTCCGGCCTCCGGAAATGAAAAGGCCCGCGGAAACGCGGGCCTTGCTGTTGTGGGGAGGTGGACGGCGGATCAATCGCCGGACTTCTTGGCGGCCCGCTGCTCCTTGCGGCGCTCGGTCTCGCGCAGGATGCGCTTGCGCAGGCGGAGGTTCTTGGGCGTGACCTCGACGAACTCGTCGGCGGCGATGTATTCGATCGCCCGTTCCAGCGAGAGCTTGGTCGCGGGGGTGAGCCCTGCGGCCACGCCTTCTCCCTGGGACCGGAAGTTGGTGAGCTTCTTCTCGCGGACCGCGTTGATGGCGATGTCCTCGTTGCGGGGATTCTCGCCGACAATCATGCCTTCATAGACCTGCTCGCCGGGATTGACGAACAGCTTGCC
>CAYMSE010000409.1:0-7060 GCA_964392935.1 uncultured Oleiharenicola sp. | reverse complement strand
GGCGGAGAAGCCGAGGATGCCGATGCGATGGGGATCGACGCCGAGTTCCTTCGCCTGCGCGCGGACGAGCCCGACCGTGCGCTGCGCGTCCTGCAGCGCGGCGGCATGCCGCTCGCGGCCCTCGCGACCCGGCACGCGGTACTTGAGCAGCACGCCGGTGACGCCGATGGAGTTAAGCCACTCGCAGACCTCGGTGCCTTCCAGGTCGAGCGCGAGGATATAGTAGCCGCCGCCCGGGCACACGACGACCGCCGCGCCGGTGTCCTTCGCCGGATCGGGCCGGTACACGGTCATCGTCGGGATCGAGACGTTGCCCAGGCGGATGATCGGGCGTCCGGCGATCAGCGGGTCCTTGCCCGGCGTGAATTGGTCTGCTTCCGGTGGGAGCGGCTTGGTCTCGTCGGGCGGCGGGCCGGGCCAGAGCGGCACGGGCGCCGGGGCGGCGGCGAACGCGGAAAAGGATCCGCTGAGGAACATCAGGCAGGCGGCAACGCGGGGGTAAATCGTCATGCGCGGGGCGAGGGGGTGCGTTCCACTCAATGGACTTGCCCGCCGGGCGCAAACGGCGATTCCGGGCCGGCGGCGTTTCCGCCTCAAGCGGACCCACCCTGTGCCGATGGTGCCATGTCCCCGTTCCCCGCATGATCACCGTCGTCTTCATCCTGGCCGCCCTGTGCCTGCTCATCGTCACCGAGCAGTTCGTGCGGCCCGTGCCGATCCGCCGCAAGCGCCGCGACTGAGCGCGCCGCGTCCGGGACCAGGAACCGGAAGGGTTGCGCGGGGCGGCGGTGTTCTGCCTGCTGACATGCAACCGCGTCTGTTCATCCTGTTCGCCTTCCTCACCGTCACGGGAGCGGCCGTCGCCTTCGTCGCCCCCACCGGCGGCAAGACCGTGCTCGAGCGCGGCATGGACGCCGCCACCATCCGGCAGGCCTACGGTGAGCCCGATGAGATCGTCGCGCTCCCGGCGGACGGTGTGAAGGCCGAGAAATGGATTTACCGCCGCAAGGCCGGCGAGACGGTGCACCAGACGCAGAACACGCAGATGAAGTCGCTCGCCATGACCGGCATCAACGGCGACGGCCGGCCGGTGGTGTCGGAGGTCTTCGTCCCCGAGTATCGCATCAAGTACATCGCCAGCTACCAGGTGACGGCGCTGATGATGGTCGACGGCCGGCTCCACCTCGCGCGCCAGTGGTACGAGCGCGAGGAGAAGTTCACCAACTGACCGCGCGCGGCGCGGCTCACTTCGGCAGGGCGAAGGCGACGTACACGTCGCCGCTCTTGCTGCCGATCTTCCCGCCGCCGCAGGCGATGACGACGTACTGGCGGCCGTCGACCTCGTACGTCGCCGGCGTCGCGTAGCCGGCGAACGGCAGCTGGTATTCCCAGAGCTGGCGCCCGGTCTTCGCGTCGAACGCGCGCAGCTTCTCGTCGCGGGTTGCGCCGATGAAGAGCACGCCGCCGGCCGTCACCAGCGGGCCGCCGTAGTTCTCGCTGCCGGTGTTCCGGAGGCCCTTGGCCGCGAGTTCGGGATACTCGCCGAGCGGCACGCGCCAGCGGTATTCGCCCGTGTTGAGGTCGATCGCGTTGAGCGGGCCCCACGGCGGCTTGACCGCCGGGTAACCCTCGGGGTCGAGGAAACGGTTGTAGCCCGTGTGCGTGTAGGGCGGCGGGACCACGCTGGCTTTCTGGTCGCCGAGATAGGTGGGCCACGCGGGCGCCTTGGCCGCGCCGGCCGCGGGCGCGGCGTCGGTCTCGGCGTGGCGGTCCGGGCCCTCCGGCTCGCCGCGCAGGAACGCGACGACGGCCTCGCGCCGGTCCTTCGGCAGAAAACTCCACGGCGGCATGACCTTCCGGCCGTTGGTGATCACGTCCATCGCCTGGTCGTGCGTGAGCCGCGCGCCGAGGTCGACGAGCGACGGGATGTTGGCCGCGGCGTTGCCCTTGCGGTCGGGTCCGTGGCAGCCGACGCAGTTCTGCAGGTAGACCTGCTGGCCGAGCGTGGTCGCCCCGCTGGTCTCGATCATCGTCAGCACCCACGCCATCTCGTTGGCGTTGACGTAGAGCACGCCCGACGGATCCACCGCCGCGCCGCCCCACTCCGCGCCGCCGTCGTAGCCGGGGAAGATGATCGTGCCCTCGCGGCTCGGCGGGGCGAACGGCACGTGCGGCCGCAGCCGCGCGAACTGGTTCAGCACCGCCCGGTGCGCCTCCGGAGTGCGGTCCGTGATTTCGTTCGCCGTGAACAGCTGGCGCGCGAACGGCGCGGGCTTCCGCGGCAGCGGCTCCGTCGGCGCCGCCACCTCGCCGGCGAGGTCCGACGCCGGGATCGGCACCTCCGCGTACGGGAAGAGCGATTCGCCGGTCTCGCGGTTGAAGACCCAGACGTGGCCCGACTTGGTCGTCTGCGCCACCGCGGGGATCTCGCGGCCGTCGCGCCGGACCGTCAGCAGCACGGGCGGCGCCGGCGGGTCGCGGTCCCACAGGTCGTGGCGCGTGAATTGGAAGTGCCACACGTGCTTCCCGGTCGCGGCGTCGAGCGCGACCAGCGAATCGGCGTAGAGGTTGTCGCCGAGGCGGTCGCCGCCCCAGAAGTCGAAGGTGGCGGAACCGACCGGGCAGAACACGAGCCCGCGCTGCTCGTCGAGGGCGAAGCCGGTCCAGACGTTGGCGCCGCCCGTGCGCTGCCACGCGTCCGCCGGCCAGGTCTCGTAGCCGGGCTCGCCGGGGTGCGGGATGGTGTGGAAGATCCACTCCTGCTTGCCGGTGCGGACGTTGAAGGCGCGGATGTGCCCGGGCGCCGCCTGCGCCGGGCCCTCGCCGAGGCGCATGCCCATGATGATGAGGTCGCGGTACACCACGCCCGGCGTGTTCGCCTGCAGCGCGAGCCCGGTGATGTCGCGCCCGAGGCCCTGCGAGAGGTCGACGCGCCCCCGGTCGCCGAAGGACGCGATCAACTTGCCGGTCTTCGCGTCGACGGCGTGCAGCCACTGGCCGTTGCCGAACAGGATGCGGCGGTCGTCGCCGTCCTGCCACCACGCGAGGCCGCGGTTGACGCCGTTGGGCGACGCGGGGGCGAAGCGCCAGAGCTCCGCGCCGGTCTTCGCGTCGAGCGCGACGAGCTTCAGGCTCGGCGTCGTGGCGTAGACCACGCCGTCGATGACCAGCGGGTTGCACTGGATCTGCGAAGTGTCGGGCCGGATCTCGCCGGCACGGTAGGTCCACGCCACCTCGAGCCGGCCGACGTTGTCCGGGGTGATCTGGTGGAGCGTCGAGTAGTGGGACGCCCCCTTGTCCCCGAGGTAAACCGGCCAGTTGCGGCCGCTGGCGGCGTGGAGTTGGACGAAAGCGAGCGCGACGAGGACGGGCAGGGGTGAGCGCATGGGCCGAGTGGAACAACGAGACGCGCACTTGCCAAGCGGAGAGGCACGCGGCAGGCAGGGCGCGTGCCCGCCCGCCCCGCCATGCCGACCCGCCCGGTGCTCCCGGTTGTCCTCGCCGCCGGCGCGCTCGTCGCCGGCACGCTGCTGCTCTTCAGCCGGGCGCTCGGCTACGGCTTCATCAACTACGACGATCCGGGCTACGTGACGAACAACCCGTACGTGCAGGGCGGCCTGACGCGCGCGGGCGTGCTCTGGGCCTTCACGGGACACAGCGACTACTGGCACCCGCTGACGTGGCTGTCGCACATGCTCGACTGGCGGTGGTTCGGTCCGAACGCGACGGGGCACCGCGCCGTCAACCTGCTCTGGCACGCCACGAACGCCGTGCTCGTGTTCGCGCTCTTCCGCCGGCTGTTCGCCCGCCCCGCCCTCGCCTGGTTCGCGGCGGCCCTGTTCGCCTGGCATCCGCTGCGCGTCGAGTCGGTCGTGTGGGTCACCGAGCGCAAGGACGTGATGAGCGGATGCTTCTTCCTGCTGACGCTGCTCGCCTACCTCCGCTACGGCCGGCGCCGCGCGGCCGGGGAGCCTGCGGCGGGCGCCTATGGACTGACGCTCGCGGCCTTCCTCGCCGGGCTCATGTGCAAGCCGTCGCTCGTGACGCTGCCGCTCGTGCTGCTCGCGCTGGATTTCTGGCCCTTGCAGCGCGGCGACGGCGGACCCCACGCTCCCGGCTGGCGGCGGCTGATCGGCGAGAAGCTGCCGTTCTTCGCGCTGGCCGCGGTCATCGCGGTCGTGACCATCCACATGCAGGCCACGGTCGGCGCCTTCGCCCTCGAGGTCGGGCCGGCGGGGCGCGCCGGCAACGCCCTGGTGTCGATCGCCCGCTACCTTGGGAAATTCCTCTGGCCGTCGGATCTCGCGATCTTCTACGCCCATCCCGGCGCGTGGCCCTGGCCGGCGGTGCTTGGCGCCGGCGCCCTCGTCGCGGCGCTCTCCGTAGGGGCGTGGCGCCAGCGGACCCGACGTCCGGCCCTGCTCACGGGCTGGCTCTGGTTCCTCGCCATGCTGCTGCCGACCCTCGGGTTGCTGCAAGTCGGTCTCCAGGCCATGGCCGACCGCTACACCTACCTCGCCACGCTCGGCTGCGAGGTGGCGCTGCTCGGAGCGCTGCCGGCCCTGCCCCGCTTCCGCGTGGCCGCGGCCGGGCTCGCCGCCGCCGGGCTGGCGGCGTGCGCCGCGGCGACG
The DNA here is from genome assembly GCA_964392935.1 of uncultured Oleiharenicola sp. Taxonomy (GTDB): domain Bacteria; phylum Verrucomicrobiota; class Verrucomicrobiia; order Opitutales; family Opitutaceae; genus Lacunisphaera. The sequence continues at coordinate 2,429 of CAYMSE010000409.1, read as the reverse complement.
TGGCAACAGCAGGCGTACTGGAGCGACTCGCTCACGCTGTACCGGCACGCGATTGCGGTGGACGGACGCAACGCCTTCGCGCGCGCTTTTCTCGCCTATACGCACCTGTCCCTCGGCCAGCACGCCGACGCCGAGCGCGAAGCCCGCGCCACGCTCGCCGTCGACCCGGTGAACCAGTGGGCGTGGATCACGCTCGCCGAGGTCTTGGAGGAGACCGGCCGGTACCCCGACGCGATCGACGCGTACCGTCGCCTGGCGGCCATCAACCCGCAGTCGGTCCGCTGCCAGACCCAGCTGGGCCAGCTGCTGCGCAACCTGCGCCGCATCGACGAGGCCGGCGAGGCCTTTGACCGGGCGGCCGCGCTCGCCCCCGGCGACCCCGGCGTGCTGCTCAACCAGGCGGAACTCCTTTCGCTGCGGCGCCGCTTCGACGAATCCGCCGCCGTCTACGAGCGCATCCTCGTGCTGGCTCCCGACCACGCCGAGGCCCACGCCGCCCTCGGCTACCTGCGGCTGCTGGCCGGACGCCGCGCGGAAGCGGCCGACCACTGGCGCGCGGCGCTGCGCGCGCGGCCGGATTTCCCCGGCTTGCGCGAGCGGCTGCGGCAACTCGAGCCATGACACGGAGCGGCGGTTTACTTTCCCCGGAACGTGGCTAGCCTCGGTCGCATGGAAAAACGCGCGCTCGGCAAGAACGGCCCCCTTGTTTCCGCCCTCGGCCTCGGCTGCATGGGCATGTCGGACTTCTACGGGCCGCGCAGCGAGGCCGAGTCGCTCGCCACGCTCAACCATGCGCTCGATCGCGGCGTGAACTTCCTCGATACGGCGGACATGTACGGCTACGGCGAGAACGAGGTGCTGCTGGGCAAGCTCCTGCGGTCGCGCCGCGCGGAGGTCTTCGTCGCGACGAAGTTCGGCTTCATCCGCGACCGCAACGAGCCGCACAAGCGCGTCGTCAGCGGCAAGCGCGCGTACGTGCACGCCGCCTGCGACGCCAGCCTCCAACGGCTCGGCGTCGACGTCATCGACCTCTACTACGCCCACCGCATCGACCCGACCGTGCCGGTCGAGGAGACGGTCGGCGCCATGGCCGAGCTGGTGCAGGCCGGCAAGGTGCGGCACCTCGGGCTGTCCGAGGCCGGCGTCACGTCGCTGCGGCGGGCGAGCGCCGTCCACCCGATCGCCGCGCTGCAGAGCGAATACTCGCTGTGGTCGCGCGACATCGAGGGCCCGGTGCTCGCCGCCTGCCGGGAGCTGGGCATCGCCTTCGTGCCGTACAGCCCGCTCGGCCGCGGCTTCCTCACCGGCCAGATCCGCCGGATCGAGGACTTCGCCGCCGACGACCAGCGGCGCACGCAACCCCGCTTCCAGGGCGACAACTTCGCGCGCAACCTCGCGCTCGTCGACCAGGTCAAGGCCATGGCCGCGCGCAAGGGCTGCACCGCCGCCCAGCTCGCGCTCGCGTGGGTGCTCGCGCGGGGCCCGGACATCATCCCGATCCCCGGCACGCGCCGCATCGCCAACTTCGACGAGAATCTCGGGGCGCTGAACGTGAAACTCACGCCGGCCGACCTCGCCGAAATCGAGCAGGTCTTCCCCATCACGGCCGTCGCCGGCACGCGCTACCCCGAGCAGATGATGGCGCTGCTCGACACCCGGAAATAGCATGCCCGCCATGCACCACCGCTGGAAGCGCGTGGCGGCCGCTTCCCTGGCGCTGACCGCGGCGGCCGGCGCGGCCGACCGGCACGACGTCACCTTCGCCCGCGTCGGCGACACCGAGCTGAAGCTGGATCTCTACGCGCCCGCCGCCACCCCGCCCGGCGGATTGATCGTCTGGGTCCACGGCGGGGCGTGGCGGAGCGGCACGCGCGCGAGCGTCGACCTGAAGGGCCTCACGGAGTTCGGCTGGGCGGTCGCCAGCGTCGACTACCGGCTGTCACCCGTCGCACGCTTCCCGGCGCAGATCCACGACATCAAGGCCGCGATTCGTTTCCTGCGCGCGCACGCGGCGGAATACGGCTACCCGGCGGACCGCTTCGTCATCGCCGGCTCCTCCGCGGGCGCCCACCTCGCCGCGCTCGTCGGCGTGACCAACGGCCACCGCGAACTCGAGGGCACGCTCGGCGACCACCCCGGCGTCTCCTCCGACGTGCAGGCGATCATCGACCTCTACGGCGCGAGCGACCTCACCAGCATTCTTTCCCAGTCGACGCCGCACGGCCTCAGCGTGCGCGTGCCGGCGCTGGAGCTGCTGCTCGGCGCGCAACCCGATCGGGTCCCGGAACTCGCGCGGCTCGCCAGCCCGGTGTTTCACGTCAACGCGTCGAGCCCGCCCCTCTTCCTGATGCACGGCGACCAGGACCCGCAGATGCCGCCCGAGCAGGCCCGCCTGCTCGAACGCGCCTACCAGCAATTCCACCGGCCGG
>CAYMSE010000408.1:0-2820 GCA_964392935.1 uncultured Oleiharenicola sp. | reverse complement strand
CATCAGGCGTTGAACGTTCAATGTTGAACGTTGGACGTTCCGAGTCGGCGACCGCCGACTCCATCGATCCCTACCACTTCGCCCGTCGTGAAACGGCCCCGCTGGTCATCGCGGGATCCTGCGCGGTCGGTCCCGAGCAGCCGCCGCGCGTCCTCGTGCGCGTGCCGGCGGTCGGACAGCTCCGCGCCGCGGCGGCCGCCCTGGGCGAGCCGAAGCTCCAGGACACCCCCGCGGAGGGCCTGCTGGTCCCCGTGCAGTCGCTCGGCGACCTCGGAACCCTGTGCGAGGTCGCGGCCACGACGCCGCTGCCGGTCGCCTTCCTCGCGCTTGAACTCGGGCCCGGCCTCCTGCCGGAGGTCGTCCAGCCGATCCTCGGGCTCAGCCAGGGCCGCATCATGCTCGTGCGGAAGTTCGGTGCCGGCGAAACCGCGGCGTTCGCCGCCTTCGTCGACCTCGTCCGCCGCCACCGGCACCTCCTCGCCGCCGAGATCGCCCCCGACCACGTCGCCGCCTACGCCCCGGAAATCCGCGCCGCGCACGACGCCGGCCTCGTGTTCACGCTGACCACGGCGGCCGACGCGCACGCGGGTCACGCCGTCGGCGCCTACCGCCGCCTGGCGCAGGCGCTCCAGGACGCCGGCTCCTCCGCCCCGCTCTGGATCCGCAACACCGCCGGCACCGCCGTCCGGGGGGACAACAGCTTCCTCTCGAAACTGATCGAGGCGAGTTTCCTCACCGGCAGCCTGCTCTGCGACGGCGCCGGCGACCTCGTGAGCATCGAGACCGAGACCGACCCGGCCCGGGCGGCCAAGCTCGCCTACAACGTGCTGCAGGGCGCCGGCGCGCGGATCTCGAAAACGGAGTTCGTCGCGTGCCCCAGCTGCGGGCGCACCCTGTTCGACCTGCAGTCCACCACCCAGCGCATCCGCGCGCAGACCGGCCACCTCAAGGGCGTGAAGATCGCGATCATGGGCTGCATCGTGAACGGCCCGGGCGAGATGGCGGACGCGGACTTCGGCTATGTCGGCGGCGCCCCCGGCAAGATCAACCTCTACGTCGGCAAGAACTGCGTGCAGTACAACATCCCGCAGGCGGAGGCCGACGGCCGCCTCATCGCCCTGATCCGCGAGCACGGCAAGTGGGTGGATCCGGCGCCGCACCAGGTCGCGGGCGCCTGAGCGATTCGCCGGCGCGGATTTTTTCGCGGGCGAGCGAGCGAATCCATGCCGAACGGCATCACGACGGCCGCGGCCGGCGGCCCGCCGCCGCCATCGCGGTGGCCCCGCGGCGCGTTTTCAGAGGGAAAATCGACGCGGAGTTCAGCGTCGTTTTTCGCAACATCAAAATGACAAAAGTTATGCCCCCGCCGCGTGTGAACAAGATGTCGGAAAGTTGAACTTGTAAGGCATTTTTTGATTCACGTTATTCGCAAAGTCTCTTTTAACCGTTCTCCCTTTCGATTGTTCATTGCCAACTCCGTAGCGCCCCCCGGTGCCCGGACCCCACTTAAGGTTCTCCCCAGACGCGGCCTCCGTCGCCGGCCCAGCAGCACGCACTGCCGGCCAGCGATGAATTCATCCATTTTCCCTTGAGTGTGACGGTTCCCGACCGGACAAAGCGGAGGTAAGGCAGGTCAGTTCTAAGGTGTGAATAAACCCGCTACCTTTCCGTCCCTTCATGTCCCACCCCAGCCTCCAGACCAGCCTCTGGGAAACCGTCAAATGCGACCTCAAGGGGCTGTTCCCCGACGACGTGTTCCAGATGTGGTTCGAACCGATGCGCTGCGTCGAGACCACGGAGGACTCGGTGACGCTGGGGGTGCCCAATGACTTCGCGGCGATCTGGATCCACGACAACTACCTCGACCTGATCTCGCAGCGCCTGCGCCTGACCGCCGGCCGCATGGTGTCGGTCAGCCTCCGCAAGGTCGACGGCAACGGCGCCGTGGCGGCCGCCGCCCGCGTCGGCCCGGCCGAGACCAAGGCCCGCCCGGCCGCGAAGCGCACGGTGCGCTACGACGAGCGCCTGGCCACCGCCGGCTCCCTCAATCCGCGCAACACCTTCGAGAATTTCGTCGTCGGCTCCAACAACCAGCTCGCGCACGCCGCGGCGCTGGCCGTCTCCCAGAGCCCGGCGCAGGCCTACAACCCGCTGTTCATCCACGGCGCCACGGGCCTCGGCAAGACCCACCTGATGCACGCCGTCGGGCACAGCATCCTCCAGCGCAACCCGGAGGCCAAGGTGGCCTACCTCTCGACCGAGAAGTTCACCAACGAGTACATCCACGCGATCCAGGAAAACGCGCTGACCAAGTTCCGCCAGCGCTACCGCAACGTCGACGTGCTCCTCATCGACGACATCCAGTTCCTCTCCGGCAAGGAGCGCATCCAGGAGGAGTTCTTCCACACCTTCAACGACCTCTTCGAGTCGCAGAAGCAGATCGTCCTCTCCAGCGACCGCCCGGTCACCGAGATCGCCACGCTCGAGGCCCGCCTCGTCTCGCGCTTCCAGTGGGGCCTGTCGGCCGACATCCAGTCGCCGGACTTCGAGACCCGCGTCGCCATCCTCCGCACCAAGGCCGCGACCCTGAAGATCGACCTGCCCGTGCCGGTCATCGAGTTCATGGCGCAGCACATCTCGAAGAACATCCGCCGGCTCGAGGGTGCGCTGATCAAGATTTCCAGCTACGCCGCGCTCACCGGCAAGCCGCTCGACCTCGCCACCGCCGAGGCCCTGCTCAAGGACGTCCTGATGGAGGAGGCGCAAAACCGCCTCAACATCGAGGGCATCCAGAAGCGCGTCGCGGACCACTACCAGATC
>CAYMSE010000407.1:0-13666 GCA_964392935.1 uncultured Oleiharenicola sp. | reverse complement strand
CCAGCTCGCACAGCCGCGGCAGCGTCGGGTCCGCGATGCGGTAAAACACCTGCAACCCTTCCTTTCGGCGGGTGAGCAGGTGCGCCCCGACCAGCGTCTGCAGGTGGCGCGAGACGTTCGCCTGCGTGCCGCCGGTCGCCTCGACCAGGGCCGAGACGTTCTTCTCGCCCGCGAACAGCGCCTGGATCAGCCGCAGCCGCATGGGCTCCGCCAGCACGGCGAAGCGCCGGGCCACCTGTTCGAGGACGTGTTCGTTGAGCGGAGTGCCGCGGGCCATGGCGGAAGGAGAATCGGGGCTTGACGGCATTTCAAGTATATAATTATATGCGCATATGCTCACCATGCAATCCGATCTCTTCATCCGCGCCTTCGCCGGAACCATGACCCTGATCAGCGTCGCCCTCGTCCATTTCGTCAGCCCCTGGTGGCTGCTCTTCACCGCCTTCATCGGGCTGAACCTCCTCCAGTCGGCCTTCACCGGCTTCTGCCCCCCGCTGCTCGTCCTGCGCAAGCTGGGCTGGCTCGGTGACGACGGTATCATCCACTGGGGCGGCCGCCGCTCTTGACCGCCATGCGTCCCGCCCTTCCGCTGCTCGCCGTCGCGCTCGTCCTCGCCGCCTGCACCCGGCGGGAGCCGGCCAGCCCCCCGGCGGGGCCTGACGTGCTGGCCGTGCACGCCGCCCCGGCGGTCCGCACCGCCTTGCCCGCCCTGATCGAGATGCCCGCCACGGTGCGGCCGGCGGAACGCGCCGTGATTTCCGCCAAGGTCGCCGGCACGGTGGCCGCGCTGCCGTGGGGCCTCGGGCAGGAGGCCCGCACCGGCGACCTGCTGGTTTCGCTCAACGTGCCCGAGACCGAGGCCCGGGTGCGCCAAGCCCAGGCCCAGCTCGCGGAGGCCGCGCGCGCCGCGGAACGCGAGCGCACGCTCGTGGCCAAGGGGGTCAACGCCCCCGACTCGCTGCGTGACGCCGAGGACCGCCTGCGCTTCGCCCAGGCCGGCCTCGCCGAGGCCGAGGCCCTGTTGGCGTATGCCAGCATCCACGCCCCCTTCGCCGGCGTGATCACCGAGAAACACGTGCTGCCCGGCGACCTCGCCACGCCCGGCCTGCCGCTGCTCGCCCTGGAATCCACCTCGCGCCTCCGGGCCGAGGGCACGGTGCCCGAACAGGCGGCCGCCGCGCTGCACCTCGGCGATCCGCTCGCCGTCCTCCTCGGCGACTCCGCCACGCCCACCCCGGGCCGGATCGAGGAACTCTCCGCCGCGGCCGACGCGGTCAGCCGCTCGGTCCTGGTCAAGGTCGCGCTGCCGGCCGGCTCCAGCCGCTCGGGGCAGTTCGCCCGGCTGCAGGTCGTCACCGGCCAGGCCGACGCCATCCTCGTGCCGCAATCCGCCCTCACCCGCTTCGGCCAGATGGAACGCGTGTTCGTGGTCGACCAGGGCCGCGCCTCCCTCCGCCTCGTCAAGACCGGCCGCACGGTGGGCGACCGCATCGACATCCTGGCCGGACTCGCCGACGGCGAACAGGTCATCCTCGCCCCGCCCGCGGCGCTGCGCGACGGCCAGGCCGTCGCCGTCTCGCCATGAGCGGGACCGACGGAAAACCACCGACCGGCTTCGCCGGCCGGCTCGCCGCGGCCGTCACGGATTCGCGGCTCACCCCGCTGGCTGTCATCGCCGCGCTGCTGCTCGGCGTCTTCGCGGTCATCATGCTGCCGCGCGAGGAGGAGCCGCAGATCAAGGTGCCGATGGTCGACGTCGTCGTCACCATGCCCGGCGCCACCGCCCACGAGGTCGAGAACCGCGTCACCCGCCCGATGGAGAAACTCCTGTGGGAAATCCCGGGCGTCGAATACCTCTACTCCACCTCCAGCCCGGGCCGCTCGCTCGTCATCGTCCGCTTCAAGGTCGGCTCCGACCTCGAACAAAGCCTCGTCCGCCTCAACCAAAAGCTCCAGGCCAACCACGACCGCATCCCGCCCGGCGTCAGCGCCCCGCTCATCAAGCCGCGCACGATCGACGACGTGCCCGTCGCCGCCGTGACGCTGCACAGCGCCACGCACGACCACCTGACGCTCCGGCGCCTCGCCGCGCAACTGGACGACGCCGTCAAGGCGCTGCCCGATGTCGCCGAGACGACATTGATCGGCGGCGTCCGGCGCCAGCTGCGCGTGCAGGTGGACCCGGTGAAGCTCGCGTCACGCCAGCTCACCCTCGACGACGTCGCGGCGGCCCTGCGCGCCGCCAACGCCCGCAGCCAGGACGGCGCGCTCGCCACGGCGAACCGCGACCTGCTCATCGAGACCGGCGCCTACTTCCGCGACGCGGACGACGCCGCCAGCCTCGTGCTCGGCGCCTGGCAGGACCGCCCCATCTTCCTCCGCGACGTCGCCACGGTGACCGACAGCCCCGCCGAGCCGGCGGACTACGTGCTTTTCGGCCGCCCGGGTGCGGGCGCCGAGGAGGCCGCGGTCACCCTGGCCATCGCCAAGCGCCCCGGCGCCAACGCCGTGACCGTCGTGCACGCCGTCGCGGCCACGGTCGACCGCCTGCGCGGCGTCCTGCTGCCGCCCGGCGTCGAGGTGACCTTCACCCGCGACTACGGCGCGACGGCCAGCGAGAAGTCCAACGAGCTCCTCCTCCACATGGGCATCGCCGTCTTCGGCGTCGCCCTGCTGATCCTCTTCTTCCTCGGCTGGCGCGAGTCGCTCGTCGTGCTTCTCGCCATCCCCGTCACCCTGGCCCTGACCCTCCTCGTCTTCTACCTCTACGGCTACACGCTGAACCGGATCACGCTCTTCGCGCTGATCTTCTCCATCGGCATCCTGGTGGACGACGCGATCGTGGTCGTGGAAAACATCGTGCGCCACCAGCGCCTGCCCTCGGCCTGCGGCCGTTCGCTGCACGCGGTGGCCGTCGAGGCGGTCAACGAAGTGGGCAACCCGACCATCCTCGCCACCTGGGCCGTCATCGCCGCCGTGCTCCCGATGGCCTTCGTCGGCGGGCTGATGGGCCCGTACATGCGGCCGATCCCGATTGGCGCGAGCGCGGCGATGCTCTTCTCGCTCGTGGTGGCGTTCACCGTCACGCCGTGGGCGGCGCTGCGCGTGCTCGGCCGCCACCTGGCGCCGCTGCCCCCGGCGCACGCCGCCGAGCTGCACGATCAGGCGCCGGACACCTTCTTCACCCGGCTCTATCACCGGCTGATGGACCCGATGATCGCCCGCGCCCGCTGGCGCTGGACCTTCCTCGGCGTCGTCGCCGCGCTGCTGCTGTCGGCGATGGCCCTCGTCCCCGCCGGCCTCGTGAAGGTCAAGATGCTGCCCTTCGACAACAAGTCGGAGTTCCAGGTCATCCTCGACCTGCCCGAGGGTGCGACGCTCGAGGAGACCGCCCGCGTCGCCCGCGAGCTGGGCGCCGCGCTGCGGCCGGAGCCCGAGGTGCGCGACTACCAGATCTACGCCGGCACCGCCTCGCCCTTCAATTTCAACGGCCTCGTGCGCCATTACTTCCTGCGCCGCGGCGCCAACGTCGCCGACCTCCAGATCAACCTGCTCCCCAAGCACGAGCGCGCGGCCCAGAGCCACGACATCGCCACGCGCGTCCGCCCGCGTCTCGCCGCGATTGCCGCGAAATATGGCGCCACCCTCGCCGTCGCCGAGGTGCCGCCCGGCCCGCCGGTCCTGCAGACGCTGGTGGCGGAGGTCTACGGCCCGACCGAGGAGGCGCGCCTCGCCCTCGCCTCGCGCGTGAAGGAAATCTTCGGCCGGACCGCCGGCGTCGTGGACATCGACTGGTACGTCGAGGAGCAGCAGCCGACCGTCCGCCTGCGCGTCGACCGCACCAAGGCCGCCCTGCACGGCATCAGCGTCGAGACCATCGCCCGCACGATCCGCACCGCGGTCACCGGCGCCACCGTGGACCTGCTCCACCAGCCGCTCGAACGCGAGGACGTCAACCTCGTGCTGGAGCTGCCGCGCGACCGGCGCAGCCGGCCCGAGGACCTGCTCGCCCTGCAGCTCCGCTCGGACCACGACGACATCATCCGCGCCGGCGAGCGCCCGCTCGTGCCGCTCGGCGAACTCGTCACGCTCGTGCGCACCGCCGGCGAGCGGAACCTCTACCGCAAGAACCTGCGCCCGGTCGTCTATGTCACGGCCGACGTCGCGGGCGCCGTGGCGAGCCCGGCCTACGCGCTCTTCGCGATGAACCGCGAGCTCGCGCGCCTCGACGGCCGCGACTTCGGCGGCACGCAACCCCGCGTCGCGCTGTACAACGCGTCGCAGCCCGACAGCGAGCTGGAGCCGGCGCTCAAGTGGGACGGCGAGTGGCACGTCACGCTCGAGGTGTTCCGCGATCTCGGCCTGGCCTTCGCCGCCGTGTGCATCCTCATCTACATGCTCATGGTCGGCTGGTTCAAAAGCTACCTGACGCCGTTCCTCATCATGGTGGTGATTCCGCTCTCCCTCATCGGCATCCTGCCGGCGCACGCGGCGATGGGCGCCTTTTTCACCGCGACCTCGATGATCGGCTTCATGGCCGGCGCCGGCATCGTGGTGCGCAATTCCATCATCCTCGTGGATTTCATCGAGCTGCGCCGCGCGCAGGGCCTGCCGCTCGCCGCCGCCGTCGTCGAGGCGGGCGCCGTGCGCTTCCGCCCGATGCTGCTGACGGCGCTGGCGGTCATCGTCGGCGCGTCGGTCATCCTCGCCGACCCGATCTTCCAGGGTCTCGCCCTCTCGCTCATGGCGGGCGAGGTCGCCTCGCTCCTCATCAGCCGCTTCGCCGTGCCCATCCTCTACTACATGCTCAACGTCCGGCATCGCGCACCCGCTGGTGCCGCGCCCGCCGAGTGCCCGGTACCTCCCGCCTCATGAACCTGTCCGTCGTCCTCCTGGTCCTCGCCGCCACCTTCCTCGCCTGGAGTTTGTGGCGGATGCGCCCGGCGGTGCAGCCTGTGGCGCTCCGTGCCGAACTCGCCGCCGGCACCGCCGTGCTCGTCGACGTGCGCGAGCCGCCCGAGTGGGCCGGCGGCACCGTGCCGCAGGCTGCGCGGCTGTCCCTGAGCGATCTCCGCGGCCCGCGCCGGGAGTGGACCGCGTTCCTTGAAGCCAACCGCGGCAAGCGCATCTTCCTCTACTGCCAGTCCGGCACCCGCTCGGGCCTGGCCGCCGCGCTGCTCCGCCGCGAGGGCTTCGATGCCCGCAACGCCGGGACCTATTCCGCGCTGAACCGCGCCTGAGCCTGTCACTTCCACCCCCCAACCCCCAAGTCCCATGAAACCCAACGTCGGCGGCATCGACCGCATCCTCCGCCTCATCGTCGGCCTCGCGCTCCTCGGCGCCGGCTACTACTTCAAGAGCTACTGGGGACTCGTCGGCCTGCTCCCCATCCTGACGGCGGTGTTCCGCTTCTGTCCCGCGTACCTGCCCATCGGCCTCAACACCTGCAAGACCAAGGACACGTGAACCGGCGGCGCGGGATGCGCGGCCGGTCACAAACCGAACGGGATACCGCGCCCTGGCCGGCCTCAGCCGGAAGAATTCAGCGGGAAACCACCGATCGACACAGACGAACACGGATCGTCATGAATTGCGGAGAGTACGGGCCTGGTGACCCGGCGCGCCGTTTGGTGAGGAAGCTGGACGCGATTTTCGCTTCTGGGGCTCTTTGCCCATCTGTGTTTATCCGAGTGCATCTGTGGTCCAACTGCTTGAGTTTGCCTCGGACCAGCCCGCGCTTGCGGATCTGTCCGCCGTGAACTGGATTTCCACCGCCCTCGCATGAAACCGGTATTCGACGCCTCCTTCTGGGACCAGCGCTACTCGGTCACGAGCTACGTCTTCGGCACCGCACCCAACGAGTTCCTTGCCGCGGTCGCGGACCGCATTCCGGCCGGCCCGGTGCTCTGCCTCGCCGAGGGCGAGGGCCGCAACGCCGTGCATCTCGCACGGCGCGGCCACGCCGTCACCGCCCTCGACCAGTCGGCGGTCGGGCTCGCCAAGGCGCAGCAGCTCGCGCAGGCGCACGGGGTTTCGCTGACGACGATCGTCGCTGATCTCGCGGCCCACCACATCGCGCCCGGCCTCTGGTCCGGCATCGTGGCCACGTTCATGCACCTGCCGCCCGACCTGCGCACCGCGGTCCTGGCGCAGGTCGTCGCCGGCCTGCGGCCCGGCGGCGTCCTGGTATTCGAATGCTACAGCCCCGCCCAGCTCGCCTTCGACACCGGCGGGCCGCGCAACGTCGCGCTGCTGCCGACCCTCGCGGCGCTGCGCGCGGACCTGGCCGGTCTCGATTTCCTGATCGGGCGCGAACTCGAGCGCGACATCCTCGAGGGCGACGGCCACACCGGTCGCGGCGCCGTCGTGCAGATCCTCGCCCGGCGGCCCGCGTGATCGGCCCGCTTGCCCCGCAGCTCTCCCACCGCCATCCTCCCCGCCATGAAACCCCTCCTGCTCTTCCTGTCGCTCTGCACCTCCATCTTCGCCGCCGAGGTGGCGTCCCTGTCGCCCGCGACCGCCGCCCAGCTCGTCGCCGAGGGCAAGGCCGTGCTCGTCGACGTCCGCGAACCGGCGGAATGGGCCGAGTCCGGCGTGGCCGCGCCCGCCGTGCTGCTGGCGAAGAGTGACTTCGACCACGGCCGCGCGGGCGAGTGGAAGGACTTCCTGGCCAAGGTCGGCGACAAGGAAATCGTGCTCTATTGCCGCTCGGGCAAACGCGCCGGGATCGTCGGCGCCGCGCTGGCGAAGGAGGGCCGCAAGGTCGCCAACGCCGGCGGCTTCAAGGACTGGAAGGACGCCGGCCTGCCCACGCGCCAGCCGGCCCCGGCAAAATAACGCCCGCCTTTCGGCAAAACACGCGCAGCCCGGGGCCGGGCGGCGGCGATAATTGGGGGACATGAACGCCGCCACCGATTTGGACTCCTTCGCGTCACCCGCGCTCGTGCTCCAGCCGTGTTCGGAGGCCTGCGCCGGCTACCGCGCTTACGGCAAGGAGGGCTGGCGCGACTATGGCATCTGCGGCAACCCCAACTCGCCGTCGTACGGTTTTCCGGTGCGGATCGGGCGCGATTGCCGCTACTACCGGTCGACCGGCGGCCCGCCCCCGCCCGCCCCCGCGACTCCCGCCCGCGCCTGACCGCTGCGACCAATGCCGACCCTATCGCAAAATTTGCGTGGTCGCATCGTCCGGGACGGAGTAGAGTGCAGCGATGAAAGCGCGATTGTACCCCGTCGTCCTTTCGCTGGCTTGCACTTGCGTCTTTTTACAGGCGCCGGTCCGGGCCGCGGCTGAGTCCTCGCACGTCTTCGTCGATCCCGCCGACCCCGCTGCCAAGGAATTCCGGCAGTACGGCGAGCGCATCATCGACCAGGTCGGCGGCTCCATGATGTCCGAACTGCGCAAGATCCTCGCCTCGACCCCCACGGCGCTGGCGCTGGGTTCGGTGCACCTTCGCGACTATCAGCCGCCGGCGACGAAGCGCGGCAAACCGGCGGTCCTCGCCGTCCGGCGCACGAGCCTGCAGGTGCGCAACCCGGCCAATGCCCCGGACGACGCCGACCGCGCCGCCCTCGAGCGCCTCAAGGCCGAGATCGACCGCGGCGACGCCCCCGACAAGGTCATCGTGCAAAAGATCACGACCCCGGGCCAGCCGGTCGAGTGGCGCGTGTATCGCCCGCTCGCCGTCCTCAAGCAGTGCATCGATTGCCATGGCCCCAAGCGCACGATCGCGCCCGACGTGCTCGAGACGCTCACCAAGCTCTACCCCGACGATCAAGCCGCCGACTACGCGCCCGGGGCGTGGCGCGGCGTGATTCGCGTTTCCCTGGCCGAGCCCAAGAAGAAGTAGGCCGTCGCTCTTTGCTTCCCTTCCCCTGCCCGCGGCAGACCCGTCCGCCGCAGGCAAGGCGTCGTCCGCTTCGGCGGACCCAGCCAACATTTCCCATGAAAGCACGATTCCACCCCGTCGTCCTTTCGCTGGCCTGCGCCTGGCTGCTCAGCTCGGCCGGTGCGCAGGGTCCCGGCAACCCGCCGTACGTGTTCCTCGACGCCGCGGATCCCGCCTTCGCCGAAGTCCGGCGACTGGGCGAGCGCACCGCCGACCAGGCGGGCGGTGCCCTCATCATGGAGCTGCGGCGACTGAACACCACCGCCACCACGGCCCAAATGGTCAGTGCCGTCCACCTGAAGAACTACAAGCTGCCCGCCGCCGCCCCCGGCCGCCCGCGGGTCATCGCCGTGCGACGCACCAGCAACCAGATCCGCGAACCCGCGAACAACCCCGATGCGGCGGACCAGGCTGCGCTCGACCGGATCCGCGCGGAAATCGAGGGCGGCGATGAGGTCTCGTCCCTGCTGCTGCTGCGCGTGACCCTGCCGGGCCAGCGCGAGGAGTGGCGGGTTTACCGCCCGCTGGTGTTGCTGAAGCAATGCGTCGACTGCCACGGCAAGTCCTCCGCGCTGGCACCGGGCGTGGAGGCCGCGCTCGCCCAGCTCTACCCGCAGGACAAGGCGGTGGGCTACAACGCCGGACAGTGGCGGGGTCTGCTGCGCGTCTCGCTCCTCTGGCCGGCGGACTGAGCGCCACCAGTCGCGGCGGCCCGTGCCCGCCGTGCGGCTCAGGCCGGCGCCAGCACGCGCTCCGGGCAGCGGTGCAGCCGCGCCGCCGTCGTGACGCACACGCAGTCCTCGCCGTCCTCCGTGTGCAGCCAGTGCAGGTCCAGCTCGGGGAACTTCCGTTCCATCGCCGCCCGCAGGCCGCCCACCTCGAGCACCACGATGCCGTGCGGTTGCAGGCGCTCGCGGGCCTGGCGGAAGATCTTGCGGATGATGTCGAGCCCGTCGCGGCCGCCGTCGAGCGCCATCGCCGGCTCGCGCTTGAACTCCGCCGGCAGGTCGCGCAGCTCGCGCGTCGGCACGTACGGCGGGTTGGACAGGATCAGGTCGTACCGGGCCGGCGGCACGGCGTCGAAGACGTCCGAGTGGAGAAGCTTCACGCGCGCCGCCAGCCGGTGCCGCGCGACGTTGAAGCGCGCGACGGCCATCGCCTCCGGCGAGAGCTCGATGGCGTCGACCCGCGCGGCGGGAAACCGGTGCGCCAGCAGGATGGCGAGGCAGCCGGAACCGGTGCAGACGTCGACGACGCGCTTCACGGGCTTGCCGGCCGGCAGCCAGTGCGGGATCTGCTCCGGCAGCAGCTCGACGAAGTAGGACCGGGGAATGATGACGCGCTCGTCGACGTAGAAGCGGTGCTCGCCGAGGAACGCCTCGCGCGTGAGGTAGGCCGCCGGCACGTGCTCTTCCAGCCGGCGGCGGAACACCGCGGCGACCTTCTCCGCCTGCGCGGCGGTCAGGACCTTGCGCAACACCGCCGCCCGGCTGTCGAGCGGCAGTTCCAGCGTGCGCAGGAGCAGGTAGAGCGCCTCGTCGTGCGGCGTGGGGGCCACCGGGCCCAGCGCGACGCGGTGCCGGACGTCGGCGCGCTCCGCCCACTGCAACCAGTCGCCCACCGTCGCCAGCCGGCCGCGCCGGAGCCCGGGCGGAGGCGGGTCGCCGAGGGTGCGTGGGGACGCGGACATGGCTCAGGGGTTTTTCGCGGCACTGGGCCGGTGCTCGGAACAATAGCACCGATCGTCGTCGCCGTAACGAAATTCCTCGCGCGAGTGGCTCCGGTCGGTCTTGCCGCACACCACGCAGACGTGGCGCGGCTCGTCGTCGTCGCGCGCCGCCGCCTGCCGGGCGCGGTGCTCCATCTGCCGCCGGCCGGTGCGGATGCGCTGGAGGATGGCCCCCGAGAAGAACACGAGGAAGTTGCCGATCGCCGCGAGGACGAACAGCCGGGCGGACCAGGACCCGAAGACGAGCGTGGCGCCGTAAAGGACCCACTGGATCAGGGCCAGCCACTTGATCTTCACCGGCAGCAGGAAGAAAATCAGCAGCTCGAAGTCGGGGTTCAGGAACGCGAAGGCGAGGAAGACGCTGCCGAAGAGAAACAGGTTGGTCGCGGGCAGGTCGGGAAAGACAAAGGCCACCGCGACGCTGAACAGCCACCCGAGCCCCAGGAAGCAATTGTAGTGAAAATCACCCCAGTAGCCCTCGAGCGCGGAGCCCATGAGGTAGAACATGTACCAGGCGAAGGCGATGAACACCGGCGACGAGGCCGGGGGCAGGAACAGGAACGAGACCAAGCGCCAAGGCTCGTAGCGCACGAGGCTCGGGACGAGGACGATCCGGTCCAGGTCGAAGAAACCGAGGAACGCGACCGACCAGAAGATCACCTGGCCGGCGACCAGGCAGAGCGAGAGATTCGGGATGGCGAAACGGCCGAAACCACGTTCGAAGCGATTGAACAGACCCATGCCCGGTCACTTTGCCCCGACCTTGGTCAGCTCGTCCAGCAAAGTCTGCTTCTGCTTCTGCAGCGGCGCTTCCGTCACGGTGACGAGCAGCGCCTTCGCGTGGTCGAGGCGCCCCAGCTTGATCAGCACGTTGGCCGCGTGCAGCCGGATCGTCTGCTGCTCCACGCCGGGCTTCGCCTTCGTCTCGAGCGCGCTCCACGCGGCAAGCGCGTCGTCCCACTTCGGCTCCGCCAGGTCGTAGTACGCCTCTGCCGCGCGATAGCCGTAGGGCACGTTGTCCGGCGCGAGCTCCGCGGCCTTGCGGAAAGCCTCGAGCATCGCCTTGTCCAGCGTCGCGCGCGTGAACTGGCCGGTCGCCACGAAATCATCGCGGCCCTCCGCCAGCAGCTTGCCGAGGTGGTAGTGGTACAGCGGCTCCTTCGGGTCGAGGTCCACCGCCGCGGTGAGCCACGGCAGCGCCTCCGTCACCTTGCCGTCCTCCGCGAGCAGGCGGGCGATTTCGTTTTTCACCAGCGGGATCTCCTGGTCGAGCTGGTTGGCCTTCAGGAGCATCGCGGCCGCCTCCTTCGTCATGCCGACCTTCGCCAGCAACAGGCCGTAGGCCGTGTAGCCCGGCGCGAAATCCGGGCTCTTCTGGATGAGGATGTCGTAGCTGTTGATCACCGCCTGCAGCTCGCCGCGCAGCCACGCCTCATCCAGGTGCTCCTTGTCGGTCTCGGCCTGGGCGAAGATCGCCTTCTGCCGCGCGACGATGTCCCGCAGGCTCCGCTCCGCGAGGGTTTCGGCCGCCTGGCCGCGCGTCCCGGACGCCACCAGCGCCAGCAGGAGCAGGATTCTCAATGAAAAACGCATGTCCGTACGACACGGACCTCCCCTGTTCGTTCAAGGATTTACGTCTCATCTAATCCTGCGCCCCTGCGTCAGTGATACTGCTGTGAAATGTAAATTTCACCGCATCGGCACGTGCCGCATGGCACCTGGGCTGCTATCTTGGGTCCGTCGCTGAGACATTGCTTTCAAGGAAACCTCAAAACCACGTTCTTTGAGTTCCTTGCGCCCGCCGGTCGCGGCGGGCTCATCGCTTTGGTCGTGCCCGGCGAGGCTCCGGGCACGATCGGACTGCGTGTTCCTGCGGTTGGTTCGAGCCGTCGGGTTCCGGGATGGGTCGTGTTACCGTGCCCCCGGGGAAGCCCCAAGCAGACTTTTGCCGCCACCGGCCGCCTGACGGGCTGGTGACGGCGAAACGGGACATCGACCTGCGGTCATTCCGGCCGGTGGTCCTGTCCCGTCCTGAACAGCAAACAACCCCCCGCTTCACCGCGGGGTTTTGAAAATGAACATGAAGTCCAAACTAGCCCTCAGCCTCGGTCTGCTCGCGGCGCCCCTCGCCCTCCTGGCGTGGTCGCCCGAGAAGGCCTATGTCGAGTCCTACCGCGCGCGCCTCGGCGATTCGCCGGTGCCCGCTTCCGTCGTCATGCCGGAAGTGAGCACCCGTTTCGTCGGCAAGCAGGTAACGCTCGAGTTCGTCGTGGATGCGACGGGCCGGCCGGTGTCCATCACCTCGGCCACGCCCGGCGCCAACGCCGAGCTGGTCGCCTCGGTGGCCGAAGCCGTGGCGCAGTGGAAATTCCACCCTGCGCTCGTCGACGGCAAGCCCGTGGCCCGCAAAGTCGCGCTGCCGATCACGATCGTCGCCAATCCCGGCGACGCGTCACGGTTCGCGGCCAACTAACCAGTAAACCGCCAACCACCAGGGCCGCCTTCCGCCACGCGCGGGGGGCGGCCCTGCTTTTTTCGCGGGGCTCACTGGTCCGCTTCGCTGCGGGTTTGATTTTCTCGCAGGACGGGTTCCCTTGGACCCGTTCACATGAACACCCCCGCCCCCGGCCGCGGCACGGCCCTGCATCCCGCCAACCGCTTTGCGTCTGTCATCGCGCTGCCCGATCCGGATTACGCGGAATGCGACGAGCGCGGCGTCCCCGTCGAGCGGCCGCACCCGCGCACGCAGTTCTACGTCGACGCCACGCAGTCCGTGCTGACCGCCAACGACAGTCCCGACCTCCGCCACCCCTGGGGCCTCAACCCGTACCGCGGCTGCGAGCACGGCTGCGCGTACTGCTTCGCGCGGCCCTACCACGATTACCTCGGCTGGGACAGCGGCCTCGACTTTGAGACGAAGATCCTCGTCAAGACCCGCGCGCCCGAGCTGCTCCGCGCCGAGCTCGCCGCGCCGCGCTGGCGGGCCGAGTCCATCGGCCTCAGCGGCGTCACCGACTGCTACCAACCCGCCGAGCGCCACTTCCAGCTCACGCGCCGCTGCCTCGAGGTCATGGTCGAGTTCCGCCAGCCGGTGGCCGTCATCACCAAGAACTTCCTCGTCACGCGCGACCGCGACCTGCTCGCGGCGCTCGCGGCCGTCGGCGCCGCCGGGGTCTATGTGTCCGTCACCACGCTCGACGCGGACCTCGCCGGCAAGCTGGAGCCGCGCGCCGCCCGGCCGGAACACCGGCTCCGGGCCATCCGGCTGCTGGCCGACGCCGGCATCCCCGTGGCCGTGCTCACCGCCCCGGTCATCCCCGGCCTCAACGACCACGAGATTCCCGCGATCCTCGCCGCCGCGGCGCAGGCCGGCGCGCGCGCGGCCGGGTACGTGGTGCTGCGGCTGCCGCACACGGTGAAGGACATCTTCCTCGACTGGCTCGCGACGCACACGCCGACGAAGCGCGACCGCGTCGTGGCCCGCCTGCGCGCCCTGCACGGCGGCCAGCTCTACGACTCGCGCTTCGGCGCGCGGATGCGCGGCGAGGGCCTCTTCGCCGAGCAGATCAAACGCCTCTTCGCGGTGTCCGCCCGGCGGGCCGGGCTCGCCACCACGCGCCTCACCCTTTCCTCCACGCATTTCCGCCGCCCGGGCGGCGTGCAGCTGGAAATGCTGTAGGCGTCGGGCTCGCCCGACCCGCGGTTGAGCCCGCTCCGCCCCTACGCCGGCGGCACGTCCGCCGCCGGTCGCACCGCGCGCCGCCACAGGCCGAGCACGATCCACGCGAGCAGCATCGTCGTCACCGTGTGGCTCAGGTAGTGCGCACCCTTCAGCATCTGGTAGCCGCCCATCCACCAGCCGACGCCCAGCCCGAGGGCCAGGCCGCCGCGGCGCCACGCGCGGGTGCGCCGCAGCCACATGAGCCCGAGCAGCGCGAAGCCGCCGCTCGCATGGCCGGCGGGAAAACAATGCCCGTGGCGCGCGGGTCGGTCATCATCCGGAAACGGTTCGCACAACTTCACGTACCGCACGTCGCCGCCGTAGCGG
>CAYMSE010000406.1:0-3048 GCA_964392935.1 uncultured Oleiharenicola sp. | reverse complement strand
GTTGGGGGGTGGGCCTGTCACGCCCCGCCGCGTCCGTCCCATCCCCCCCCCCCCCCCCCCCCCCCCCCCCCTACAGGTCCCGGTCATGCTGCGCGCGGCCGTACGCGCGCTCCACGCGGGCGACGCGGACCTGGTAATCCGCGTACCAGGTCTCCTGGCCGGCGCGCTGCGCCTGCAGGTGCTCGGCGTCGCGTTTCCACGCGGCGATGGCGGCCTCGTCGCGCCAGTAGGAGACGGTGAGCCCGAGCCCGTCCGCGCCGCGGGCGCTCTCGACGCCGAGGAATCCCGGCTGCCGGGCGGCGAGCTCGACCATGCGCTCCGCCATGGCGCCGTAGCCGCGGTCGCCCGCGGTGCGCCGCGACGTGAAGATGACGGCGAAGTACGGCGGCGCCGGCGTGCGCGCGGGGGACGACGGTGCGCTCACGGCGAACGGGGGTTGAGCACCAGCATGGTGCTGCTGCCGGCGAAGAACTCGTAGTTGACGCGCACGAGGGCGCTGCGGATGCCGCGCTCGCCCAGCACCGATCTCAACCGCTCGAGCTCGGCGTAGGGCTTGCCGGCCGCGCCGCAGATCGGGTGGATGCGCACCTCGCCGTGGCTCACGCGCGCGAGCTCGGCGCAGGCGGCGACGTGCCACTCGAAGTCGAAGCGCGCGGCGTAGAGGAACAGCAGGTGGGAGCAGAGCACGAGGTCGAAGGCGCCGTCGAGGAACGGCAGCAGCGGCAGCGCGGCCTTCACGTAGCGGCCGTGGCGGACATTGCCCTCGTAGTCGGCGAGGAAACGCGACGCGGCGGCGCGCCGGTCGGCCTCGGCCGCGGCGAAGGACGGGAAGTGCTTGAAGCGGAAGAGCCGCCGCTTCTCGTGCATCTGCTCAAACATCCGCGCGTAGTCGTCGCGCACCCGCGCGGCCAGCTCCGCCGGGGTGTGCTGGTAGAGCGGGTCCACCGCCACCGCGTCGATGCCGCGACGGTGGGCCTCGACGGTGAAGGACGACGGGCCGGCGGCGACGTCGAGCACGGCGCGGCCGCGCAGCGCGACGGGATCGAGGCCGAAGAACCGCGTGTATTCGTCGAGCGTGCGCCCGAAGAAGGACACGACGGGCAGGTCCATGGCCGTCGGTGAGGGGCGGCCCGGCCGCGACGAGGGGGTCGCGGGACCGGGCGGCCGTTGGGCTACTGCGGGCGGAGGGGCGGCGAGCGTGGGCATGACTTGCGGGGGGTTGGATGGGTTGGGTTGGTCCGGGAAAATAAAAAACCCGACTCGGAGGAGTCGGGCTCGGGTGGGAGGGGGATTCTTTGGGCGGTGGTTTTAACTGTGTTCCGCGATGTCCTCTTCACTCCGAGCCTGCGTAATCGGCCAAGCACCTTTGACGGAGGCCATGGAGGCGTCCGTGCGGGAGCGGCGAAGGTTGGAGTGCTGGATCACGGTCGCGTTGATGCGGATTTCTGCGGCGGCGTGCAAGTCGGAATTTTCCGGTGCGGCGCGGCGGGGCAAAAAAGAGCCCGGGCCCACACCATGGCCCGGGCTTTCAAACCAACCCAAAAGCGGTCCGTCAGGAATGCGTCTTGCCGAGGGAGAGCAGGTTGCGCGCGGCGAGGAACGGCGCGGCCGTGAAGGACGGCTTGGCCTTCACCTGGGCCGCGGCGGCGGCATCGGCCTCGAGCTTGGCGGTGAGCTGCTGCTCGCGCGCCTTCAGCCAGGCCTCGCGACGGGCGACCTCCTGCTCGCGGATCATCACCTTCTCCTCGCGATCCTTGAGGGCGAGGCGGTCGTCGGTGAGGGCGCGGCGGGCGGCCTCGAGCAGCGCGTTGGCGCGCTGGTATTTTTCCCACTCCGCGTCGGCGGCGCTCGGGCCGGCGGGCGCCTGCACCGTCTGGTTGTTCGCGGTGTTGGCGTGGTCGACCAGCAGGCGGAGCTTCTGCTCGTATTCGCGGAGGCTCGCTTCCTTCTGGTGCATGGTCTCGATGTCGCTCGAAAGCTGGGCGCGAAGTTTTTCGAGGCGCGCGGCCTCGTCCGTGTCGGAGGTGATAGGCGTGTTCATGGGATGTGCGACTGGAACTTATCAGCACCCTTCCCTTTCGCCTAGAGGCGCGGGGGGTATTTACCCGGCGTTTACCCCGGCAGGACAGGCTTTTACGGAAAAATTGAAAGCCGTGCGGGCGATCCGCACGGCTTTCCACACACACCGACAAAGTCGCGGGGTCAGGTCCGGAAAATCACGTCCTCCCGGTTGAACATCCGCGCGCAGAGCGCGACCGCCGCGGCGGCGTAAACGGCGGTGGAGCCGAAGATCAGCGCGAGGTAATGCCAGTGCCAGACGCCCGAGAGCATCTCCTTGCACGCGAGCGAGACGTTGAGGATCGGCACGAGCGCCGTCTTCGCGCTGAGCTCCACGCCGGGCAACATGCCCATCATCGCCGGCATGATGATGACGAGGATGAGCGGCGACACGTAGCTTTGCGCCTCCTTGTAGCTCTTGGCGAAGAGCGAGAGCGTGAGGAGGATTGCGGCGAAGAGCACGGTGACCGGCGCCACCATCGCGAACACGCCGAGGATGCCGGCCGGGTCGATCATCGGCACGAAGCCGCCGCCCCCGCCGCCCCGGCCCCCGCCGCCAGCCGCGGCCAGCAGCGGCCCGCCGAACATCACGCTCGCGGAGGACGAGAGCAGCGCGACCACGATCGTCGCCACGGAGGCCGTGATCACGACGAGGAACTTGCCGAGGACGATGTTGACGCGGGGCACCGGGCTGCAGAGGAGCGTCTCCATCGTGCCGCGCTCCTTCTCGCCCGCGGTCAGGTCGATCGCGGGGTACCTGGCGCCCGTGGAGCACAGGATGATGATGATGTAGGGCACGATGCCGCCGAAGAAATTGCCGCCGACCTTCTCGGGCGGCGCCACGTTCTGGCGCTTCACCTCGAAGGGCTTGATGTAGTCGCCGGTCAGGCCGCGCTCGGTCAGCCGCGCCGCGACGGTCTTGTCGCGCAGGTAGCGGAAGAACCTGTCCATTTCGCCCACGCCCATGCTGGACTTCATCTCGCCCTCGTA
>CAYMSE010000405.1:0-2852 GCA_964392935.1 uncultured Oleiharenicola sp. | reverse complement strand
TCGCCCCCGCGACCAGCGCGGTGACGGGACCCGTGATGCCGGCGAGTTCCCCGGTCATGGACGACCTCCCGCCGTGCCCAGCGGCACGTCCTTGATCTGCGCGGTGTGCGCCGCGCGAAACGCGAAGAAATACGCGGCCGCGAGGGCGGCGAAAACCACCGCGACCCCGAGCCAGAGGACGGCCGGGCCGGGCTTCCGGGCCGCACCCGGCAACGGGGGAACCTGCTCAGTGCTTCGGCTCATGGTCCTCCTTGTCCCGCCCGTGTTCCCGCTGCCCTTCGTGCCGTTGATGTTCCCGCTCCTCCTCGTCCTCGCGCAGCAGCCGCGCGTCGGGGCCGAGGAACTCGACGGAGCGGGCCAGGCGGTACGTGCCCGCCTCGTCCTGGACGCTGACCTCGAAGTGGAACGGCCCGGTGTAGTCCTGGCGCGACGCGATGACGACCAGCGGGCCGACCTGTTCGCCCAGCGCCGGGATCGTGACGGGGCCCGCGAAGCCGCTGGCCTGCACACCCGCGGGCAGGCCCGTGGCGCGCACGAGGAAGGTCGCGGGCGCCGACCGCTTGTTCACGATGCGCACCAGGAACTGGTCGCGCACGTCGGCACGGTCGACGAAGTACGCCGCGCCGGTCATGCGGTAGACGAGGAAGTTCGCCGGCTTGACGGTCGAGAGCGCGAACGACGCGACCGCCGCGCCGATGAGCAGCAGGACGCCGTAGAGGATGGTGCGCGGCCGCAGCCAGCGCGTGACCCCGCCGGCGAGGCCGGCGAACGAGTCGTAGCGGATCAGCCCGGTCGGCCGCTTCACGCGCGTCATCACCTCGTCGCAGGCGTCGATGCACGCCGCGCAGCCGATGCACTCGAGCTGCAGGCCGTGGCGGATGTCGATGCCGGTCGGGCACACCTGCACGCAGCGGTTGCACGCGATGCAGGCGCCGGCGGCCGCGGCCGACACGGGGCCGCGCGGCTCGCCCCGCCTCGCGTCGTAGCCGATCTGCAGGGAATGGTCGTCGGTCAGCGCCGACTGCAGGCGGCCGTAGGGGCAGATGACGATGCAGAGCTGCTCGCGGAACCAGGCGAAGTTGAAGTACAGCACGCCGGCGGCGATGAAGACGAAGAGGAACGCGGCCCAGTGCTCGCCCGGCGCCTCGTGCATGTAGAGCCAGAGCTCGGGGATGCTGACGAAGTAGGCCAGGAACAGGTGGGTGATCACCAGCGCGACGACGACATAGAGCGCGTGCTTGGCCACGCGCCGGGCCGCCTTGCCGGCGGACAGCGGCGCGGCCACCAGCGCGCGGCGCTGCAGGGCGTCACCGTCGATCCAGCGCTCGATGCGGCGGAAGACGTGCTCCAGGAAGACCGTCTGCGGACAGGCCCAGCCGCACCAGAGGCGGCCGAACAGCGCGGTGACGAAGAAGAGCGCGAAGCCGAGGCCGGTGACGCCGAAGAAGAGCAGCCACGCGTCCTGCGCGGCGAGCGTCCAGCCGAAGAAGTGGAACCGCCGCTGGGCCAGGTCGAGGAAGACCGCGGGCGCGCCGTTGACCGGGATCCACGGCAGCAGCAGGTAGACGGCGATCAACACCCACGCGACGGCGCGGCGGGCCCGCGTGAAGCGGCCGTGGACATCCGCCGGGTGGACGTCGCGGCGCGAGCCGTCGGACTTGATGGTCGTGACCGAATCCAGCGTCGGCGCGTAGCGCGCGGCGGCCGCGCGCGCGGGCGGGCGGGCGGAGGCGGGGGAATCGGCGGGCGGGATGCTCATTCGTGGGTTGAGCCGGTTGGTTGGGCGGCGGAGGTCGGCGCGGCGCGGGCGAAACCGGCCGGGAGGGCCGGTGTCGCCACGGATTACTTGGGCACCTCGACGGTGATGGGTTCGCCCTTCTCGTGATACGAGAGGACGTAGGCGACGACCTCGGCGGTCTTTTTCTGGCCGAGCACGGGCTCCCAGGAAGGCATGCCCTTCACGAGGACGCCCTTGGAGACCGTGCCGTAGATCTCCTTCGGCGTGCCGCCGTGGATCCAGGCCTGGTCGACGAGGTTGGGGCCGACGGCGCCCGGGTTCTCGGACTTGCCCTTGAGGCTGGGCAGGTGGCACGGGACGCACAGCGACTGGAAGGTCTGCTTGCCGGCCTCCACGAACTCCGGGTTGCGGCTCAGCTGCCAGAACACCTCGTCGTTGTTCACGTCGATCGACGACGCGAGCTTCACCGCGTTGATGCGCGACATCTCCGCGGCGACGCGCGCTCCGTCCGCCGGGAAGATCTTGGCGACCATGTGGGCGAACCAGAAGAAGATCCAGAACGCGATGGCGCCGTACAGGGTGTAGAGCCACCAGTTGGGCAGGCGCTGGTCGAACTCCTGGATGCCGTCATACGTGTGCGGACGGAGTTTCGGCTGGGAGTCGTCGGCCGGAGGAGTGGGAATGGATTGGGACATGGCGGAAAGGGAGACCGGGCGCGGACCCGGCGGCGGGGTCAGCCCCGCCCCACGGACGGGTTCAGGGGTTTTCGAGCGGCATTTGCGCGAGGCGCTTGCTCTGCGCAGGCTTCATGCGGGCGGCGCGCCAGCCGGCGACGACGTAGATGCACGACGCCACGACGAGGGCCATGACGGGGAAAATCAGCTGCCAGTCTTCGTAGATGATGCGGTGGAACATGGTGGTGGATGGGTTAAGAGTTGAGCGCTGAGGGTTGAGGGCGGTGGCACTGGTCACTTGCTACCTGTCACTTGGGTCCCGGCGGGCTCCCACTTCTTGCCGAGCGATTGGAGGTAGGCGATGAGGGCGACGATCTCGCGGTCGGGATCGACGTAGCGGCCCTGGTCGCGAAGGTCCTTGGCGATCTGCTTCGCCTGTT
>CAYMSE010000404.1:0-3909 GCA_964392935.1 uncultured Oleiharenicola sp. | reverse complement strand
CGAATCGCGAAATACGGCGCGCGCTTCGTCGGGACCACGCCCGGGAGTCCGCCGAGGCGGACCTGCTCGGCGAGTTCCAGGCCGCCATACAGCACGCCCCCTGCTCCACCCCCGCGGACCGTGACGTACAGCCGGTCGCCCTGGGCCTCGAGCTGGAGGTCGAAGGCCTCGTTGGCCAGGTCGCCCGCTTCAACCAGGGAGACCAAAGCCTCGCCGGTCCCGATTTGCTTGAGGGAGCCCCGTCGCACCCTGTCACCGCCTGCCTTCAGCGCCGCCTCGACCTCGTCGGCGGCGAACCCGGCCGGACCGGACGGCGAAGCGATCGTCAGCATCACGTCGCGGGAAAGAGCCGTCGTCGCGCACAGCAGCGCGCAAGCCGCGGCGGGAACCGACCGGAACCAAAGCGAGGGCAAGCGCATGAACCCTATCCACTCCCCGAAGCCCTGCGCGTAAACACAAAACCAGCACCATTGTTAGCGCGAAGGGCTTGGCTCCCTCGCGCCACTGTCTCTCCCCAGCGTTCTCCCCGAACGCCTTTTAGGTCGCAGTTCCCGCTGGATTCACTTCCGCGGAGGCGGCTGTTTGTGGTTTCCAGGAACTATGTCGTAAGGGTCGGAAACGCTGACGTCTTTTGCATCGGATCCGGACCTCACCGTACCTAGCAGCCAGAGTTTATCGTGATTACGCTGGCAGAAAACGAAGTAGCGCACTTCGCCATTGATTGCTGAAATGCGAACTAACAATTCTGCTTTGTCCCGGTCCGCAGGAAGTGGATAGTCGAAGCGAACAGTCGTTGAGGGGAAGAGTGTGATAGGATCGCGGGTAGTCCTGGTTTTTTTGAAAATCTCGTCTGTCGTTTCCGTGGTGCGATTGGGATTTTGTTCAGTAAGCAATCGTTCGAGCTCCCTATCAATAATCTCAACAGTTACGTTGAAGAGCGCATTTGGCGAAATGCTGATCAGATCGAAATGAATCTTCTGACTGTCTTGAAGAACGGAGATCAGAAGTACCGGTCGTGCATCCCCACCGGTTAGCTGAATGCGGAGGCGCTCGCTGAGCTGAGCCACTTCGCTCGTCTTTAGCATCAGGGCAGCATACTGTTGGTTGAGTCGTTCGCTTTTCGCCAGTAGCTCCAGATTGTTCCGGTTAATCTCTTCGGTCATTTGCGTGAGTTTCCTATTCGCGGCAATAAGATCCTCGTTCTTCTGGTTTACCTGCCGATTCCGCTCGGCGTCCTTGGATTGGGACAGCTGAACTGCCCATACAGTTGCCAATGCTGCCAACAACGTGCCGAGAAAACCAATCCATGATGGATGCCAGAGTTTCATCAGTTCCTCCACGAAGTTCATATCATCATTCTTTGCCTGATCGCGGAGGACCCTAGTAGGAGTGGGAGTCGTGGCCAGCTCCTACTAGCAGGTTTAGCACGCGCCGCGAATTCGGAAGGAGACGTAGAGAGCGCGTCGCATTCGTGGTGAGTGAATGAAATGAGCCCCGACGAATGGCGCTCATATTGCAGGGTGCTCTGCCGGAGCCCGACCCGTCGAACAATCCGACGGGATCAGGCAGGTTCCTCTATGCCACCATCGATCAGCTTGGGACCGGAGAATTGCGGCCGGCGCATCGACCGTATGCCGCGTGCACTGCTTACGAAAACAAGAACGCCCACCGTTGTCGGTGAGCGTTTGAAAATTGGCGCCCTCACGGGGAATGGCTCGTTCCGCACCGAAACTCGGGGCTTCGCCCTCCGCCCGCGGCGGCCCCATCTCCGCCCCGCCAAGCGGGGCTCCGTCAAACCCCTCCGGGGTTCGCTTCCCCGGAACGGTCAGGTGCGCCAAACAAAAACGCGTATCGGTTGGGATACGCGCTGTAAAGTGGCGCCCTCACGGGGAATCGAACCCCGGTTTGGGCCTTGAGAGGGCCCCGTCCTAGCCGCTAGACGATGAGGGCGTAAACTGTGGGAGGCGGAGGTAAGCGCAGCGGACGCAGGGGCGTCAAGGCCTAGTTGAGAGTTGAGCGACTAGGGTTGAGGGTCCGATCGGAGACAAGTCCGGCTCTCAACTCTCAGCTCTCAACCTTCAACCTTGCTCGAGCCCCGCTCAGACCTTGAAGAGTTCCTCCGGTTTGAAGAAGCGGGCGAGCTCGATCTTGGCGTTCTCGTCGCTGTCCGAGGCGTGCACGACGTTCTTCATCATCTCCGTGCCGAAATCGCCGCGGATCGTGCCCTTGGCCGCCTTGCGCGAGTCCGTGGGCCCGAGCAGGTCCCGGACTTTCTGGACGATGTTGTCGCCCTCCAGGGCCATCATGATCACCGGGCGCGAGCTCATGAACGTCTCGATCTCCGGATAGAAGGGCTTGTTGGCCACATGCGCGTAGTGCTCGCGGAGCACCGTCGGGCTGAGCCGTCCCATCTTGCATCCGACGATGGTGAAACCGGCGCCTTCAAAGCGGTTGAGCACGTTGCCAACATGGCGCTGGGCCATGCAGTCCGGCTTAAAAATGACGAATGTTCTCTGCATAGAAGCCCGCGACCATAGTTCCGCGGCCCCGTTTGGAAAGCCCGGATTTTGACAATCTTCAGACGTTTTTCGCTCTCATTTCGGCCGGCGCCGCGAGCGCGGCCGTCCGCGCTTCCCCATGATCGACGACGGGTTGCGGGTAGGTCCGCCCGAGAACCACGCCGGCGCGGGCCAACACGTCCGCCGGGGCCTCCCACGGCCGGTGCACGAAGTCCGCCGGGAGTTTCGCCAGTTCCGGCACCCACTGGCGCACGTAGGCTCCGTCCGGATCGAACTTCTCGCCCTGGAGGATCGGGTTGAAGATCCGGAAATACGGCGCCGCATCCGCCCCGCAGCCGGCAGTCCACTGCCAGCCCAGCGTGTTGGCCGCGAGGTCGGCATCGACGAGCGTGTCCCAGAACCACGCCGCGCCTTCCGTCCACGAAAGCCGGAGGTGCTTCACCAGGAACGACGCGACGATCATGCGCACGCGATTGTGCATCCAGCCGGTCGCCCACAGCTGCCGCATGCCGGCGTCGACGATCGGATATCCGGTCCGGCCTTTCTGCCACGCCTGCAGCTGCACGGCATCGCGCCGCCAGGGGAACGCGGCGAACTCGGCGCGCAGGGGCGCGGCGGGTGTCTGCGGGAAATGAAACAGCAGGTGGTAGGCGAACTCCCGCCACCCCACCTCGCTCAGGAACACCTGGCAGCCGCGGTCCGCCGGGAACACCCCGCTGTCCCGCGAGCGCGCCTTCACCGCCGCCCAAATCTGCCGCGGCCCGATCTCGCCGAAGTGCAGATGCGGCGAGAGCGCGGACGTACCGGCGCGGTCCGGACGGTTTCGCGCGTCGTTGTACGCGGATATCGCACGCGCGCAGAATTGCTTCAACCGGCGCGCCGCCCCGGCCTCCCCGGGCTCCCAGGCGGCGAATCCCGCGGCCCAATCCAGCTTCGGCAACAGCTCGAGCTCGGCCAGCGCCAGCGCACGCGGCCAGCGGCCCGGCGCGCGCAGCGGGTCGGCGGAAAGCTGCGCCGGTTCCTCGACCGGTTGCGCGAGGCAATGCCGCCAGAATGGCGTGAACACTTGGAACGGCCCGCCGGACTTGTTCGCGATCGTGTGCGGCTCGAAGAGCAACGAGGCGTTGAAACTCTTCGCCTCGACGCCGAGTCCGGCCTTCAGCTGTTTGTCGCGGGCAATGATGGCGGGTTCGTAGCGGCGGTTCCAGAATACCGCGGTGGCGCCGGTGACGCGCGCCAAGTCGGCCAGTTCCGCGCCGCTTTCGCCGCGCCGCAGGATCAGGCGCGAGCCGCGTTCGCGCAGCGCCGTGTCGAGCGCGGCCAGCGAGTGATGCAGCCACCAACGCGACGCCCCGCCGGGCGCCCAGCGTCCTTCCGCCGCCTCGTCGAG
>CAYMSE010000403.1:0-3075 GCA_964392935.1 uncultured Oleiharenicola sp. | reverse complement strand
ATGACGTTCGTCTGGACGAAGGCGCCCGGTCCATCGATCGAGCGGTCGACATGGCTCTCGGCGGCGAGGTGCATGACCCAGTCCGGCTGGAACCGGGCGAACAGGGCGCCGAGGCCGGCGGCGTCGCAGATGTTCACCTGGGCGAATTCGTAGTGCGGGTGGCCCGCGAGGTCGTCGAGCGAGTGCCGGTTGCCCGCGTAGGTGAGGGCGTCGACGTTGAGCACCCGGTGGGGCGTGGAGGTGAGCAGGAGGCGGACAAGGTTGCTGCCGATGAATCCGGCTCCGCCGGTGACCAGGATGTTCATGAAATCAGTTCAAGCCCGAAGATGAAGTTGGAGAAAGGAAGGGGAGAATGGATGCGAGGTGTCGCTGACCGGGCCTCGGCCGCCGCGCGGGGCGTCAACCTGCGGCAGCCGCCTTCCATCTCCGCAGGTCGCGTTCGATGGCCTCGTGGACCTCGGTCATGCGGATGCCGGTTGCGGCGAGCTTGGCGGAATCCATGACGCAGTTGGAGCGCGGCGTTTTGGCCGCGGTGCGCATGAACTCGGCCTCGTCGGTGAAGAACTGGAAATCCTTGCGCGAGACGCCGGTCTGGCGGATGAGGGCGACGACCTCGCGGGTCGTCACGTGCCCGGGATTGGTCACGTTGTAGGTGCCGAAGGGCACGCGCTGCTCCCAGCAGGCGAAGGTGGCCGCCACGAATTCGTCGAGCTGCGAGATGGAGTTCTCGGCGTCGAGCAAGGTGGAATAGCGCATCAGCTTCGTGAGGTAATTGCGCGGGTTGTCCACCTCGTTGAACGGGATGCGCAGGCGCCAGACGTACACGTTGGGCACGCCGGCGAGCGCTTCCTCGCCGAGCGCCTTGGTGCCGGAGTAAAAGCTGCAGTTGTTCGTGCGGAAGGAGAAGTTCGGCGTGTCGGTCTCGGTGAAGCCGCGTCCGTCGGGCCGCGAGCCGGTGTAGATGCAGCCCGAGGAGACGTGGCCCCACGGGACGCCGGCGGCGGCGCAGGCCTGGGCAATGTAGCCGGGCAGCACCCCGTTGCCGAAGAGGCACTCGGCCTTGTGCAGCTCGCAGGCATCGACGTTCGGCTTGCCGGTGTAGCCCGCGGCGTTGATCACGAAGTCGGGCTTCTCCCGCCGCAGCAGGTCGGTCAGGACGGCCGGGTCGGAATAGTCCACCTCGGACCGGCGCAGGTTGCGAAAGGGCACACCCTTGCGCTTGAGCAGCGATTGGTAGGCAGAACCAACGTAGCCGGAGCCACCGAGCAGGTAAATCATGCGGACCGGAATTCAGAGGGTTTGCCAGAGTTTGGCAACAGAAGCTTTCTGCGTGACGCGCCGGCAGTCGGTCCGGCGGGGCCGGCGCTACTTCTTCCGGTAATCGCCGCGGCTGAAATATTTTTCCAACCAGACGTACGCGCAGATGAAGAAATACCGGCTGCCCATTTCCTTGATCTTGAGCTTGGCCTCGCCGTACTTCCGGTTCTGCCAGGAGATCGGCATGACCGTCCAGGAGTAGCCGCGCACGATGGCCTTGAGCGGGATCTCGACCGTCAGGTTGAAGTGCGGCGCGAGGAACGGGCGGCAACCCTCGATGACCGTGCGGCGGTAGGCCTTGAACGCGTTGGTCGTGTCGTTCAGCGCGATGTTGAAGCCGATGCGGACGAGGAAATTCGCCAGGCGGTTGACCCAGAGTTTGACCCGGGGGTAGTCGATGACGCGTCCGCCTTTGACGAAGCGGCTGCCGAAGGCACAATCCCACCCCTCGTTCAGCAACCGCCAGTATTTGACGGCGTCCGCCGGCGAATCCGAGGCGTCCGCCATCATGATGGCGCAAGCGTCGCCCTTCATGTGGTTGAGCCCGAAGGTCACGGCGCGGCCGAAGCCATTGGGGCCCGGGTTGCGGACCGGGGCCAGCGTCGGCACGGTCCGCTGCAGATCCTGCAGCACCGCCCAGGTGCGGTCGCGGCTGCCGTCGTCGACCACCACGATCTCGTGCGGCACGCCCTCGCGCTGAAACGTCTCGTAGATGTCCGTCACCGTCGACGGCAGCGAGTCCTGCTCGTCGCGCGCCGGGATGACGATCGAGTAAAGGGAAAGCGGCGGCTGGAGGGGGGGCCGGGAGCGTGAACCGAACATTCCGGCGAGATTTGCGAGGAATTCCCGGGCGGCAAGCCTCGGGTTACCGCGGGGCCGAGAGTTCGAGCCAGTGCGGGTGCTTTTCCGCGTGGACCGCGATCTCCTCGAGGATCGCCGCCACCGGAGTGGCGGGTTTCCAGCCCCAGATTGTCGTGGCCTTGGCGGGGTCGAGCACGATCCACGGGATGTCGAACGGGCGCGGGGTGCCGTCGACGACGACCGTGTGCGCGCCGAGCCGGGCCTGGCACCAGTCGCTGAGCTGCTTGAGCGACATGGCCGAGGCCGCGCCGCCGGACAGGTTCACGAGGCGGTCGGACACGGGCAGCCCGGCGGCGACGAATTGCTGTTCGAGCAGCGGCACGAGGTCGCGCGGATGGAGACAGTCGCGGACCTGGTGGCCGTGCCCGCCGAAGCCGAGGTACTTGAGCGGCCGCCGACGGAGCCAGGCGTTGATCCAGTACGCGAAGATGCCCTGGTCGGCACGGCCGAATTGCCCGGCGCCCGCCTGCACGCCGCAGCGGTTGATGAAGACCGGGAAGCCGAAGGTCTCGCCGTACTCGAGCGCCATGGCCTCGGAGGCGAGCTTGGTGGCGCCGTAGAGCGAAATCGGGGCGGTGGTCGCAAAATTCTCGCTCAGGCCCGCCGGGCTGACCCCGGGCGGCAGCGCCTCGCCGGTGAACAGCTGGAAGCCGCCGTTGATCGCGTGCACCGGGAGTGCGGCGAGCGGGGTGATCGAGTAGACGCGGCTGGTCGAGAGCAGGATGAAGCCCGCGCGGTGCGCCTTGCAGTACTCGAGGACGTTGATCGTGCCCGTGAGGTTGTGGTCCACCAGTTCGCGCGAGCTGGTCTTGCCGTCCACGCCGGCCAGCACGCTGGGGTTGGCGGCGGCGTCGATGACGAAGTCGGCCGGCGGCAGCGCCGTCATGGCCGCGGCAT
>CAYMSE010000402.1:0-5843 GCA_964392935.1 uncultured Oleiharenicola sp. | reverse complement strand
TGGGCTCCTTCCCCTCGTACCCCGTCATCGTCCGCACGGAATGCCGCGACGACGGCCTGGCGTACCTGCATTTCAACATCTTCGCCCGCCAGGCGATGAAGGACATCCGCGGCCTCCTGCGGCGCGTGCCGGCGACGGGCGGCCTGATCATCGACCTGCGGGGCAATGCGGGCGGCCTCAGCGTGATGGGGTCGGGCATCTCCGGCTGGTTGTGCGACCGGGGGTTCCAACTCGGCACCATGCACCTGCGCGACGGCCACCTCGGTTTCACCGTGACGCCCCAGGCCGGCGCGTTCCTCGGTCCGGTCGCCCTCCTGGTCGACTGCAGTTCGCAATCCACCAGCGAGATCATGGCCGCCGGCCTGCAGGAAGCCGGACGCGCCCGCGTCTTCGGCGGGCACACGCCCGGCGCGGCGCTGCCCTCGCTTTTCAAGGCCCTGCCGACGGGCGACCTGCTGCAATACGCCATTGCCGACATGCAGACGCCGCGCGGGCGGTTGATCGAGGGCGAGGGCGTGACGCCCGATGAGCCGGTCGAGATGACCGTGGCCGATCTCGCCGCCGGCCGCGACCCCGTGCGCGCCGCGGCGGAAGCCTGGTTGAACCGGGAACGGCACGCGCCGGCGGCGGCGGGGCCGGCGACTGCGCCATGACCCCGGGCCGGACCAGCGACGGCCGGCGGTGCCGGGCCGGGCTCCTGCTCGCCCTGGCCGCGCGGGCGGCGGCGCCTGCGCCCGCGGCTCTTCCGGCGGCGCCGGCGCCCGTCGCGTCGACCCCGCCGGCGCCCGGCTACGATGCGTGGGCGACCGACGTGCTGAACCGGTGGATCCTAGCCATCGGCGATCCCTACGAGATCCGGGAGCTGCGGACCGTCGATTCGCAGTGCAAGATCGACTACGGCAACGGCGGCGCCCCGGTGGACCTGCACATCCGGGCCGTGGCGAAGGACACCCATTACCGGTACGACTACAGCACGCCCGTCTACGGCACCCTGACCCAGGCGTTCAACGGCACCGTGGCGTGGCAGCGCAACGAGCAGCTCGGCTTCGGCCCCATTTCCGCGCTCGACCACCACCTCAACCGCCTCTCCTGCGACTTCCGGGCGCCGATGCGCGTCAGCACCCTCTACCCGGGCCGGCGGAAACTCCCGGACGAGACGATCGACGGACGGAAACTCGTGGTGCTGGAGATGGTGTCGCCGGGCGGGCAGAAGGAGAAATGGTACTTCGACCCGGCGACCGGCCTGCGCGTGCGCATCGAGCTGAGCTACCTGCCGGTGCCGGCGACGATCGACTTCGACGATTTCCGGCCGGCCTTCGGCGCCAACGTGAAGGAACCGTACCACATCGTGCGCCGCCAGCGCGGCCGCACCATCGACATCCGCATGCAGGTGATCCTCTACAACGAGGACATGGACGAGGCGCTGTTTTCCCCGCCGCTCGCGGCGATCGAGGAGAACGAGCAGATCGAGCGCGTGTTGGACTACAACACGTACTTCCGGGGCGCCGAGGCCTCGCGCAACGTGCGCACGCGGGTCGCCGAACAGGAGGTGGCCGTCACCACCGCGGGCATGCAGGTGCGGCGCGTGACCTACCAGCAGCGACCCAACCTGCTCGCGATCGAGGAGGACGTGCCCGGCATGGGCCAGGTGTGGCAGGGGTTCGACGGCGAGATCGGCTGGGCCTGGAGCGAAGTCGAGGGCTTCCGCCGGATGGAGGGGGCGGAGCTGCAGCAGATGCTCGGCAGCGCCGACTTCGACGGCCCGCTGCGACTGAGCGCGCTGTGTCCGCTGCGCCGCTGGCTCGGGGACAAGGAAGTGGGCGGCCGCCAGCTGATCGGCATCGCGCTGGCGACGATCGAGGGGCCGGCCGGCACCTTCTACTTCGATCCGCACACCTACGAACTCGCCCAGCTGGAGACCTACGTGCAGGCCGGGGCCAACGGCCGGATGCGGGTGCTGGTGGAATTCGGCGACTACCGCGCGGTGGAAGGGATGCGCGTGCCGTTCCGCACCGTCGTGAGCAACGCCGCGATGCGAACCGTCGTGACCACGCGGTCGATCAGGCACAACGTGCCGATTGACGAGTCGGTGTTCAAACCGCGCCGCGAGTAGCCTCCGCCCCGATGCGAGCCTTCGCTCCCAACCGCCCGGCCCCGCGCCCTCCGACCGCGCCTGTGCTCCGTGGCTGGCGGCGGTGCCTGCCGGTGGCGGCCGTGGCGTTCCTCCTGGGGGCGGCGGGTTGCGCGGGTCCGGAAGCGCGGCCGCCGCAATCCCCGCCGGTCTCGCCCGCCGACGCGGTCCTCGCCCGGTGGGTCGCGGCCCTCGGCGGCGAGGCGGCGATCCGCGCGGTGCAGAACGTGGATGCGCGCGGCACGGCGCGGTACCCCGGCCAGCCGCCGATCACCACCCGCGTGCGCGCGACGAACCACGGCCAGTACCGCTTCGAGAGCGAGCTCGGCAACGGCACGCTGGTCCAGGCCTCCGACGGCGCCGTGGCGTGGCAGCAGCACTCGCGGCTGGGCTTCGGTTTCCTCCCGCCGGCGGAGCACCAGGCCCGCCTCACCGTCACCGACCTGCAGGCGGCGCTGCTCGTGAAGGCCCGGTACGGCACGCGCGAACGGCTGCCGGACGAGGTCGTCGGCGGGCGCCCGCGCCAGGTGCTGAAGATGCGCCGGCCCGGCCAGCCGGTCGAGAAGTGGACCTTCGATCCGGCGACCGGGTACCGGGTGCGGATCGAGCGCGCGGATGCCGCCGGCGAGCAGGCGGTCGAATTCGGCGATTTCCGCCCGATGCGGCGCAGCGGCGTGCTGGAGCCGCACCGCGTGGTGACCATCAACGGTCCCCAGCGCCTCGAATCGCAGCTGGAGGACGTGGTCTGCAACGTGCCGCTGACCGCCGGGCTGTTCGCGCCGCCGGTGGAGGCGACGACGGACAACCTCGAGGTCGGCCGGCTGCTCTTTCGCTACGCGTCGTTCAGCGGCGGGCCGGCCCTGCGCCGGGTGGACACGCGGATCATCGAGGAGGAAAGCGTGTCGGCGGCCACCGGGATGCGGGTCTCGTCGACGACCTACCTCAAGCGCCCGGGCCGCATCGCCACCGAGGAGGTGGTGCCGGGCATGGGCTCCGTGTGGCAGGGCTTCGACGGCACGACCGGCTGGGCGTGGAGCGAGATCGAGGGTTTCCGGCGGATCGAGGGGGCCGAGCTCCAGCAGCTGATGGGGCGCGCGGGCATCGACGCCGTGCTGACGCTCGGCGAGACCGCGGCGCTGCGCCGCCTGCTCCCCGAGCGCACGGAGGGCGGACGCCGTATCGCCGGCGTGGCGCTCGCCGTGGCGCAGGGCGAGATCGGGGAGATGTACTTCGACGCGGCCACGGGCGAGCTCGTGCGGAGCGTGTCGGTCGCGCAGGCCGGCGCGGCCGGCCAGTTGAAGATCACGCTGGAATACTCCGACTACCGGGAGGTTGACGGCGTGCGCCTGCCGTTCCGCCTGGTGATGAACAATTCCGCCCTGCGCACCGAGATCACGGTGAAGTCGGTGCGGCAGAACGTGCCGGTCGACGACGCGGTCTTCCGGCCGCGCCGCGAGTAGCGGCGGGCGGGCCTAGTGCCCGCCGTCGAGGTCGCCCGGCTTCAGGAGCGGGGCGAAGAGCGCCTTGTTGGCGCCCTTCATGTAGGCTTCCTTCGCCTCGATGGTGCCGTCCTTCACGCGCGCCATCAGGCTGTTGTCCATCGTGATCATCCCGTCCTCCTTGCCGCTCTCGATGATGCCGCGGATGTTGGCGATCTGGCCCGAGCGGATCGTGTTGGGGAGCGCCTCGTGCTGGAGGAGGATCTCGTGGACGGCGCAGCGGCCCTTGGGGACCTTCTTGCACAGCAGCTGGGCCACGACGCCGGCGAGGCAGCCGGCGAGCATGACGCGCACCTGGTTCTGCTCCTCGGCGGGGAAGGTGTTGATGATGCGGTCGACGGTCTTGGGGGCGTTGTTGGTGTGCAGCGTGCCGAAGACGAGCATGCCCATCGAGGCGCAGGAGAGGGCGAGCTTGATCGTTTCCATCTCGCGCATCTCGCCGAGGAGCACGATGTCGGGGTCGTGGCGCATGGCGCCCTTGAGCGCGGCGGCGAACGACTCGGTGTGCTCGCCGACCTCGCGGTGCACGATGGTGGACTGCTTGCACGGGTGCACGAACTCGATCGGATCCTCGATCGTGATGATGTGCTTCGCCATGTTGTCGTTGATGTAGTCGATCATCGCGGCGAGCGTGGTCGACTTGCCGGAACCGGTCGGGCCGGTGACGACGACGAGGCCCTGGTCGAGGTGGCAGAGCTTCTTGAGCGCCTCGGGCAGGTTGAGCTGGCTGAAGGAAAGGATCTTGGCGGGGATCTGGCGGAAGACCGCGGCCTGGCCCCAGTGGTTGTAGAGGTAATTGCCGCGGAAGCGCGCGAGGCCGGGGACCTCGTGGGCGAGGTCGAGGTCCTTGCGCTCGAGGAAGTCGGCCCAGCGCTTGGGCGGGCAGATTTCCTTCAGCAGCGCCTCCATGTGCTGGGCATCGATCGCCTTGTCGCCGATGGGCTGGAGCGACCCGGAGATGCGGGACTTCGGCGGCAGCCCGACGGTCAGGTGCAGGTCGGAGCCGCCCTTGTCGAGCATGGTCTTGAGGAGGGCATCGATGACAGCCATGGGGAAAAGCGCGGAAGGGGAGCCGGGGGCGGGGGACTCAGGCCTTGGCGGGGACCGGGGCGGAGCTGGCGGTGGCCGGGTCGATCTTCTGCCGGGCGTTGCGCGTGGTGACGTTGGCGAGGGCGGTTTCCTTCGTGATCTTCTTCTGCTGGAAAAGATCGATCACGACGTTCTCCATGATGCACATGCCCTCCTTGACGCCGGTCTCCATGGTGTTGCGGAGGCCGGCGGTCTTGCCCTCGCGGATGAGGGCCTGGACCGCGGTGTTGGAGACGAGGATCTCGCAGGCTGAAACGAGGCCGCCGGCGGTGGAGGGGAGGAGGCGCTGGCAGACGATGCCGCGGAGCGACTCGGCCACGCTGGTGCGGATCTGCGTCTGCTGGGCCGGCGGGAACACGTCGAGCAGGCGGTTGAGCGTCGTGGCGGCGTCGCTCGTGTGCATCGTGCCGATGACGAGGTGGCCGGTCTCGGAGGCGCTGATGGCCATCTCGATCGTCTCGAGGTCGCGGAGCTCGCCGATGACAATGACGTCGGGGTCCTCGCGCAGCGCGCCCTTGAGCGCGGTGAAGAACGAACGCGTGTGCGGGCCGACTTCCCGCTGCGTGACGTTGCAGCCTTTCGGGGGTTGCACGACCTCGATCGGGTCTTCGACCGTGATGATGTGGTCCTCGCGCGTCTCGTTCAGCTCCGCGACCATCGCCGCCAGCGTGGTGGTCTTGCCGGCGCCGACCGGGCCCGTGATGAGGATGAGCCCGTTGTGGTAGGAGAGGAGTTTGCGGATCGCCTCGAGGTTCCGGAGGCCGAGCTCGTCGAGCTTGGGAATCTTCGCGGGGACCATGCGGTAGGAACCGGAGGCGCCCCCCTTGTGAAACATCAGGTTCACGCGAAACCGCTTGCTGGCGTCGAGGGCGAGGGCGAGGTCGAAGTCCTTGCGCTCGAGGTAGACCTTTTTCTGGTGGTCGGCGAGGAGGACGGTGTTGAGGTGGAGCGACTCCTCGGCCGTCAGCACGTGATCGGAGATCGGGAGGAGAGCCCGTTGCTTGCGGACAAACGGCTTCGAGCCGGCGGAAAGGTGGAGGTCGCTCACGCCGCACTTGCCGGCGTCGATCAGGAGCTGCCGCACGCCGGTGGCGACGGCTTTCTCGTCCATCGAGCCCAATCGC
>CAYMSE010000401.1:0-3131 GCA_964392935.1 uncultured Oleiharenicola sp. | reverse complement strand
CGCGCGCCGTGCTCAAGCGATCTGCGCCGAGCTGGAATTGCCTCTGCCGAACGGTGGCCAGACGATTTCGCGCAAAGGCAAGGACAGCGCGCTGGCGATCATGCGGGAGAATGGCGAGTTCACGCTGACGCCGTTCTATTACGAGCTGCGTGCGCGTCTGCGGGCGGTGCCCGGCCATAAGCTCTGCGTGCTCGACTCCGCGTACGACATCGTTCGGTTTGTCGGTAAGGCCAAGATCGACGAAGACAGCGTGAACCTCTTCATCAAGCAAATCCTCCAAGGCATATGCGATCAAACCGACTCGACGCTGCTTATTACGTGGCATCCCTCGCAAGCGGGCAGTTCGCGCGATGATATGTCGGGCTGGAGTGTGGCCTGGAGGAACGCCCCGCGCGCCCGGCTGGCGCTCGACAAAGGAGCGAAGGAAGATGAGTTCGAGCTGCGAGTGGAGAAGCGCAACCACGCCGCTAAGGCCAAGCCGATCACGCTGCGCTTTCATAACGGTGCGCTGCTACCCATCGAGATCGCCCCGAAGAACGGGGGCGACGCGGATGCTCTCAAGCGCGTTGCGGTGAAGTGGGCGAAGCAGGCCGGCTCTGTCGGCACGCCGTTCACGATGCAGCGTAGCATTCCGTCCGAGGCGCTGTGCGAGGCGGAGACTGCGATGGGCCGCGCCGTCAAAGAAAAGGAGTTCAAGGAAGAACTGCAACGCGCGGCGCTTGCCGGCGAACTCTACTATGTCCAGGGCGGCAACCACTACACGGCCGGCTATTACGAGGGACCGGAAGAGCGTGCGAGGGAGCTGGCGAAGCGCTTGAAGAAAGGCAGCGGCACGTCTCCCACGAGTGCTGAAGGGAGCGCGAGCTAATGCAGTTTCCCGAATCTTCTAAGGGTAAAACCGGGGGTAAAACCGGGTCAAAACCGCATCGAAAACCCAATGTAAAACCCGGTCAAAACCAGTTAAAACCGGGGGTATATAGGCTCCCCCATACCCCCTACGTGCAGCGGCGCTTTACGAAGCGCGCCTGCTTGCACGTTGAGAGCGGCTGTTATCATTTTTCTCCCCAATCTCACAAAGCAGTCGCGCGCCTCAATGTGTTGGCGTCGCCGTTCCTCTAACCCATCTGCCGAGCGCCATGTCCCGCGAACTCACCATTGCCAATCTCAATCCGCAGCAGGCGCGGTGGCTTTCCTGCTTCATGGAGCTTGGGGCCAAGCCGGAAGACGGGCCCGAAGCTGCGAAGCGTGCCGGCCTCGCTGCGACGGATGAAGACGCGGCGCGCGTGTCCGCGATCCTTCTGAACCATGATCGGGTGCAACGCGCTCTTAAGGAGGAAGTGCAGAAGCGCTTTGTGGCCTCGACCAACGTAGCGTTCGACACGATCCTCTCGCTCGCTCGTACCGGACGCAATGAGAGCGTGCGTCTTGCGGCGGCGAAAGAACTTCTGGAGAAGGCCGGTATCGTCACCGTGTCTCGCAGCGCCTTAGCGGTTGGCTTCGACAATTCGGCGGAAGCGCTTTTGGAAGCGCTCGAAGAACGAAAACGCGCTTTGTCGGCCGGCGAGCCCGATCCGTACGGCGACGAAGACGTGGTGGACGTGGAGTTTGTCGAACTGCCCAAGCCTCGCGGACTTTGGCCCGCGAGCATCGTCAACGCCAAGCGCTAACCCGGTGCAGCGCGCGCCAACGCACGCGAGATCGTAGAGGCGCTGACTGCCGCACCTCTTGGCGAACGCACGCCACGGCGATGCAATTCCGCCGCTATCGCCCGAAACGAAGCGTTTGCGCCCAACGTCGCCCGAGCGTCTGCGATTGCCTGCACCATGTCGCCGGCTGCTGCATGAGCCACGGCGGAACGCTTACGAGCCGCTGCGGCTGACGCATTCGACGACTGCGAACCGACATCATGGCGGCGTCCGCCCAACGATACGCCTCGCGCCTTGGCTGCGGCGAGCGCTTCACGTGTGCGCGTCGAGATCAGGGAACGCTCATGCTCCGCCAGCGCCGCCAGAATGTGAACCGTGAGCCGATTGGCGTTCGGATTGTCGCAAGCAACGAACTCAACGCCAGAATCCATTAGCGCTGCGAGGAAGGCGAGATTGCGCGACAAGCGATCCAACTTCGCAACTAAGAGCTTGCCGCCCGAAAGGCGGCAGGCGCGCAACGCAGCGGCGAGTTGCGGCCGATCATTGTCCGCGCCTGATTCAATCTCGACGAACTCTTGCGCTGGTGGCTCGCCACGAGTGAACGCTGCAACGGCCGCACGCTGCGCTTCCAGGCCAAGGCCAGAGCGTCCCTGCGCTGCGGTGGAAACACGGTAATAAGCAACGAAACGAGACATGATGCGACACCCACAACGGACGTTGTGGATGATGCTACAAGATTGAAGCCAATGCTTCGCGTCGAAACATGCGCAGCGTGGCGCATTTCTTCTTTGCAAGCGTCTCACGCGAAACGGCCCAGAATGGCGCTGTGCGCGGTTCGAGAGTCGCGCGCCTCACACCCTCTGCGATGCAGCAGCGCGCCGCTGTGCGACGAAGCTTGCGCGTTTACCACCGCCTTGTCCGCTATGCGTGGCGAAATTCGTCGGGGGTACCGGGGGGATGCTTCGAGAGAGTTCGGCTTTGGCCTGATCTACTACGCTCGCCAAATACACACCATTTTTTGGAGTTCGGCACAAAGTCGCCGTAGTTCGCTCAGCGACTGGATTTTTTGTTTGGATTGCCGGCAAGCGCCGCTTGGATGTGGTTGGCAATCGCGTTAGCCCCGCGCCGAAGCGGATCATCTGCAAGGTGCGCGTAGCGCTGCGTCGTCGATGCATCTTTGTGGCCTAAGAGTTTCCCGACGATGGGCAGACCGAGCCCGCCTGCCGCGCCAACCGAAGCGAATGAATGGCGGAGGTCGTGAATGCGAAGGCCGTCGAGTTTCGCGTGCTTTGTGATCTGCCCCCACGGACGTTGAAGGTCGGCTCGCGGCTTCGTGGCGTCGGTTGAAATGATGACGTACTCGCCCAGACCGTCGCGCTTCCGCACCACTTCGAGCTTGCGCAAAATGTCGAGCGCAGGCGCAGACAGCACAACGGCCTTCGCGCCGGTCTTGCTATCTCCCAAGTGGAGCAGACCGCGCTCTAG
>CAYMSE010000400.1:0-3143 GCA_964392935.1 uncultured Oleiharenicola sp. | reverse complement strand
CTCACCAAACAGCTTCAATACGCCATCAATCACCATCCTTCTCAAACACCACCCAACAGGGTGCAATCACATCGATTTATTGGGACTGTGGGTAGAGCCCACCTGCCTGAAAAGGTCGGGTGAGGTCGAGGTCCTGGCGGTTGTTTAGACCGTGAATGAGTTACGAAAAACCTTGAGGGATCATCGATGTGATTGCACCCTGTTGGGTGGTGTTTGAGAAGGATGGTGATTGATGGCGTATTGAAGCTGTTTGGTGAGGCGTTGTTGTTTAGCCTTGTTCAGATGAATGTAGAAGAGCTCAGTACTGCAAGAAGGAACCTGGCCAGAAATAGATGACAGATAGCGTGAGATCCAGATGGTATGAACAAGCACGAGTCGGATCGTTATTTGAAGAGCAGAAAGAGGTCTGGCCATGAGTAGGGCAGCATTCAAGTCCGACTGGTAATCAGGTGGGAGAGAGGGGTCCAGCGATGAGAGAACGGTAGTGAGTCTCTTGACAAAGGGGCAGGAGCTGAGCATGTGAGGCCAGGTGTCAGAGGACTGTTCTCCACATAGGCGACAGTAATCCGGGAAATCGATCCAAAACTTGTGGACCCTGCCCCACACTGGAAGTGAGTTGAATAATATTAGTTGGAATGTGTGACAATATCTCCCTGAGGACTCCCTGATCGCCCACAGGTTACTAGTGTCGAAGGGGGGTGTGATGTACTTGGTGACCTTCCTGAAGTAAGCCCTGGGTGCTGGATACTTGTAACTGGGTGGTGGAGCTCCAAAAAGAAGGCCTTTTCGTCGGCACATCCTCAATCCAAAGGGGATGGGGTGGAATGGGACAGGTCGGGCAAGGAATGGGTGGGTGGTAGGATCACCCAGAAGCAACCGAGTGGGGAGCAATCTGCATGGGTTCAGGAACCTGGATGCTGCCTTAACAACCCTGTTGACCACTACAGCCGGTATGGGGAAGAACCTGGCAGTGTAAGAAATAAGGGGTATGATAAAGGTGTTCCAGAGAAGGACGCGCTCCGTGAAGGGGGCCGAGGCTGGACGATAGGTACAGCTCCTGACCTCGAGCTTGGCGACAGCGTCTTCGAAGACCTCTGGAATGGTTACATCCTTGCCTAAATATATCCCTAAGTGTTTGAAGGAG
Organism: uncultured Oleiharenicola sp.; assembly: GCA_964392935.1. Lineage (GTDB taxonomy): Bacteria > Verrucomicrobiota > Verrucomicrobiia > Opitutales > Opitutaceae > Lacunisphaera. The sequence goes on along the minus strand of CAYMSE010000400.1, from coordinate 1,999 downwards.
GAAACCAGAGGGCACTGGCCCCATCCTGTGGGGATGGGAGGAGGGCGGTCTAGATCTAAGACAAGGACAGCAGATTTAGTCCTGTTGATGTGGAGTCCGACCCACTTGAAAACCCGCTCTGTGAACAGTGCAGCGTCTGGAAAGGAGGCATTAGTCCTACCCATAACCACCGTGTCGTCTGCAAAGAGTCGCATGAGCAAGTAAGGCCTAGAGAGGAGGATGAACCTGGTGATCGGGTCGATAAGGAGATTGAACAGGAGAGGGGAGCAGGGTGAGCCCTGTGGGACCCCTTGAGAGACTGGGATGCGAGATTTGCGAGATGGATCGAGGGCAAGAACAGCATGATACGGCTGTAAGAGGGCAGAGATAATAGCCAGAGTGCACTGCGGAACCTGTGAAAGCTGAAGCACCTCCAGGATACGTTCTCGCGTGACTGAATCGTACGCCTTTTTGAAATCGACAAACAAAAGCCAGCCTGAGCTGTAGCGGCGTGTGAACTGGGCCACCTCGCTGACATTATCCCAGATATCTCTACCTGGAATAAAAGCTGACTGAACGTCACTGATGAGCTGAGCGGCCAGGGGGGCCATAACAATGGCCACCCATCTCTGAATGATGCGAACCAGGGCATTAGGGATAGAAATAGGCCTCAGGTCAGTAACCGTAGGAGCCAAGTCCTTCTTTCGAATCATGATCAGATTGGCATCAAGAACGCCAACCGGAACATGCCCTCTAGCAAAATCGTTAACCAACCTCCTGACTGCACCGAAGAAAGCCTCAGGGACACGCTTGATTAGAAAGAAAGGGATGCTATCCAAACCCGGGGCCGAGTCGGGGAGGCCCCTGAAGGCTGCACGTAGGGCTTTAACACTATCGGGGTTGTCCATATCAAGGATGAGGTTAGACCAATCGCGAAAACAAGAACCTGGCAGCACCGAGGCAAGGGGGGTGGCAGCTGCTGGCTGATTGAAGATGGGTTCCCAGTGAGCCACTATCATCTGGCAAATAGTGTGTGGATCTGTAATCGGGGGGGCGTCGGGCGTAGTGTAAAGGGAATTGATGGCAATAGGGGCCGGTGGTGGGACGAGAGAGGATAAGTATGACGTGGACCTGGACCTGGACTTGGAAGTGGCATGGGGGCATAGGCGGGTGCCCTGACGAGTGGCGACCTTCTGGAGGAGATCAAGCTTGTCGTTGGTGGACCCCCCTGTCGAAACTCGAAGGAGAGGATGTTGCACCCTATCACATATGCGGTTCCACAGGTCAACGTCACCAGTGTAGTGTGCATGCAACAAGGAGTTGAAAGGATCCGGGGACAGGAACTCTTTACCTTTCCTGGCTTGAAGCCCTAGAGCTAGGGAGTGCAGATAAGAGACAAAGTCGGGGTAGTAGCTAGGCAGTCTGGCGATGTGGCGCTTCAGTGCTGTGGGCAATGCAGGGGACCTGAGAGCTGACGTAAGCCTACGCTGGAGCCTCTCCTGAGGTGAGGGCCTAGAACCTGAAATGGTAACCGTGAGGCATACGTGATCAGAAAGACGGGAGTGGCGATTGGCCTGAGTTGTTGATAGGCGGCTGTTGAGATGAATGAATACTGCATCCAGTCTAGGGGCGTGGGTACCAGAGGAATCATACCAAGTAGGGGCATCCGAGTTGAGGCGAGCAAGCCCAAAGCAGTTGAGTACCACGCTCAACTTGGTGAGCTTCCTAGACTCTTGGAGTAGGTTACAATTAAAGTCGCCTGCTAGGATGACCTGCTGATCAGGACGGAGCTTGGACAGGCACTTTTGTAGATCGCCCAGGGCTGAGTCCCATGCTCTGGGCTGAAGGTAAGCATTGACGACTACGACAGGGTGGATCGGAGGGGGAAAGCCAATCAGGACAGCGATGATGTGACCAGAAGAGTAGAAAGGTGAAACATGCAATGTGGGGCGTATGCCAACGGCTACTCCTCCTTGGGAGTCACCATTGGAAGAGAGTAACCAAGAGTGAGTAGGGAAGA
>CAYMSE010000399.1:0-7691 GCA_964392935.1 uncultured Oleiharenicola sp. | reverse complement strand
CGGTTCTTGTGGATGATCGGCTTGACGATGTGGCTCGGGTGGTCGTGGTCGATCTGGACGATGAACTCGCCGAGGTCGGTCTCGAGCGCCTCGATGCCGCGCGCCTTGAGGTAATGTTCCAGCCCGATCTCCTCGCTGACCATGGTCTTGGCCTTGACCAGCTTGGTCGCGCCGCGCGCCCCCAAGATGGCGTGGACGGCGGCGCAGGCCACGTCACCGGTCGCGGCCCAGTGGACCTTCACGCCGTTGGCCTGGAGCTTAGCCTCTACGGCGGGCAGGTAGGTGTCGAGGTTCTCGATGACGTGCTGCTTGATCTCGCCCGCCATCTCGCGGAGCCGGTTGGGGTCCGCGTAGTGGTCGAAGAGCAGGTGCGTGCGCTTCTCGTGCCCCTTCTTCGAGCCGTCGTAGACCGCGGCGCGCTTGTCGGGAGGCAGCGCGGCGGCGAATTGGTCGAGGAGTTGCTTGGCCATCGGAGGGAACCACTAATTCACACTAATGGGCACTAATTGATTCGGAAGAAGGGCCGCAGAGGAATTTCGGGTCGGGTGGTCGAATATTAGTGAGGATTAGTGAACATTAGTGGTTAGCTGGCCGGCGTTCTGCAGCGCGTCGCGCAGCACCTGGGCGAGGTGGGCGGTTTTCACGGGGTGGCCGGCTTTCTCGGCGAGGCCGGCGAGGTGCATCATGCAGCTCATGTCGCCGGAGACGAGCAGGTCGGGCTGCGCGGCGCGCAGGTGCTCGAGCTTGAGCGTGCCCATGGCGGCGGAGACGTGGGGGAAGCTGACGGCGAAGGTGCCGCCGAAGCCGCAGCACTGCTCGACCTCGCCGAAGGGCAGGAGTTTCACGCCGGCGATGGAGCCGAGGAGCGTGGCGGCGGCCTCGCTGCTGCCGGTGCCGCGCGTGTGGCAGGGGCGGTGCATGGCGATGGCGGCGTCGTAGCGTCCGGGCCACGTCTTCACGCCGAGCGCGTGGACGATGAAGTCGGCGAGTTCCCAGGTGCGGTGTGCGAGCTGCTGCACGGCGGGGAGGTCGGGCTCGTGCTCGAACTCGAGCGGTGCACCGTGGAAGATCATCGCGGCGCAGGAGCCCGAGGGCACGACGACGGGCAGGTCGCCGGCGAAGGTCTGGACCGTGTGGCGGACGACCTTGCGCGAGGCGACCCAGTCGCCGCCATTGAACGCCGGCTGGCCGCAGCAGGTTTGTCCCTCGGGAAATTCCACCGTGCAGCCGAGATGCTCGAGCACCTCGACCGTCGCCCGCGCGGCGTCGGCGTAGAAGGCATCGCACAGGCACGTGGCCATGAGCTGCACGCGCCTGTCGGGGCCGGGGTGTGTGCGGGAGGCGAGATTCATTGGGGAGATCGTGAAATCGGGAAACTGAAAATCGGGAATCTTGAAATTGAGGAGGCGGCTTCGGGAGATGGTCAGTTTTTCGATGACCGATTTTCAGTTTTCACGATGCATTTGGCCCGGACTCAGTCGCGCTTGCTCAACACCGCACGCTCATAGCGGGCGACATCCTTGAGCCAGTCGGCGCCGGCGGGGACCTCCTCGCGCTGGCAGAGTTCGTCCCAGACCGCGCCCCAGGGCAGTGCGCGCGCCTGTTCCATGAGCGCGAGGCGCTCGTGGCCGCGGCCGGCGGATTCGGCGACGCGGAGTTTCGCGGTCGGGTCGAGCAGGCCGGTGAGGATGGCCTGGCGCGTGGCGCGGGCGCCGATGACGTAGGCGGCGAGGCGGTTGATCGAGGCGTCGAAGAAGTCGAGGGCGACGAAGACGCGGTCCCAGGCGTCGCCGCGGGCGATCTCGAGGAAGAGGTTGCGGACCGCGTCGTCGAGGATGACGACGTGGTCGCTGTCCCAGCGCACCGGTCGGCTCGTGTGGAGGAGGATGCGCGGGTGGAACTGCATCAGGGCGGAGACCTTGTCGGCGACGGACTCGGTCGGGTGATAGTGGCCGAGGTCGAGGCAGAGCACGAGGTCGCGGCTCTGGGCGTAGCTGGAGTAGAATTCCTGCGAGCCGACGACGTATTCCTCGCTGCCGAGGCCGAAGAGCTTCCCCTCGACGGCGTCGATGCAGAGTTTCCGGTTGATGGATTTGTCGGCGAAGATCGTGTCGTAGGCGTCGCGCAGGCGCTCGCGCGGGCCCCAGCGGTCGGCGGGGGCGTCCTTGGCGCCGTCCGGCACCCAGTGGTTGAGCACGCAAGGCTTGCCGAGTTCCTTGGCGAAGTGCTGGGCGATGCGGCGGCAGGCCTTGGCGTGGTTGATCCAGAAGCGGCGGATGGCCGGGTCGGCGTGCGAGAGCGTGAAGCCCGAGGCGGCCTTCGGGTGCGCGAAGTAGGTCGGGTTGAAGTCGAGGCCGATGCGGCGCGACTTGGCCCAGGCGAGCCAGCGCGAGAAGTGCTCGGGCGCGAGGCGGTCGCGGTCGACGGCCTTGGCGCCGGTCTCGGCGTAGAAGGCGTGGAGGTTGAGGCGCTGCCTGCCGGGGAGAAGCCTGAGGACCTGGTCGAGGTCGGCGCGCATCTCGTCGCCGTTGCGGGCGCGGCCCGGGTAACCGCCCGTGGCCATGATGCCGCCGGAGTCGAGGCCGTCCCGCGGCGTCTCGAGCCCGCGCACGTCGTCGGCCTGCCAGCAGTGGAGGGAGATCGGGATGGAGGTGGCGCGCTTGATCGCCGCCTCGGTGTCCACGCCGACGGCGGCGTAGGCGGAGCGCGCGAGGCGGTAGGCGGCGGAGATTTTCTTGGGGGAGGACATCTTCTTGGGGGAGGGAAATCTTGAAATCGGGAATCGGGAAATCAGGAATCTTGAAATTGGCGGCGAGTTGATCTCTGCGATTTCACGATTCCCGATTACTGATTTTCAGTTTTCACGATGGGTTGGTAGATTTTCTGCGCGAGCGTCGGTGCGTACAGCGCGCGGAAGGCGGCGAGGTTCTTCACGGCGCCGAGGGCGATGAGCTGGTTGGCGAGGTTGCCGACGGCGGAGCCCTCGAGGGCGAAGGAGTGGACCGGCAGGCCGGAGGCGTCGGCGGTGGCCTGGCAGAGCAGGCGGTTGCGCGAGCCGCCGCCGACCATGAGGATGCGCCGGAACCTGCGGCCGGAGAGCCGCTCAAAGTCGCGGATCGCCCGCGCGTGCCCGCCGCCGAGGGAGTCGCAGATCAGGCGGACGTAGCCGGCAAGGTCGCGCGGGAGCGGGAGTTTCCGGCGTTGCAGCTGCGCGTCGATGGCGGCCTTCATCGACGGCGGGTGGCCAAACTCGGCGAAGATCATGTCCAGCGGCGCGGCGGTCGGGGGCAGGCGGGACGCGGCGGCGATCAACCGGGCCCACTCCGCGTCGGTCTTCGGGCGCGAGGCGAATTCCTTGAGCGTCTCCTCGAGCATCCACAGCCCGATGACGTTGACCAACGGGCGGTACTCGCCGCGGCCGGTGCGGTCGTTGGCGACGCGGGCGGCGAGGGCGGCGGGGCCGAGCAAGGGCTGGCGGCTCTCGAAGCCGACCAGCGACCAGGTGCCGGCGCTGAGGAAGATGTCGGCGCCGTCCGGCGCGGCGGGCATGGCATCGTAGGCGCAGGTGGTGTCGTGGCCGGGCACGGCGATGACCTGCGTGCGCTCGAGCCCGGGCAGACCGCGCACCCGGCCAAGCTTCGCGCCGGTGCGCACGGGGGTCGTCAGCCAGGTCGGGGGCACCCGGAAGTAGTCGAGGGCGACGCGCGACCAGTCGTGGCCGTGGATGTCGAGCAGCTGCGTCGTGCCGGCGATCGCAAAGCCGTGGGCCATGCGGCCCGAGAGCAGGAAGTTGAAATAGTCGGGCAGGAAAAGGCAGCGGGAGGCGAGGTCGGTGATGGCCGGGCACGACGCGACGGTCTCGGCGAGCTGGAGCGAGCTGTTGTAGAAGACGGCCGGGATGCCGGTCGCGGCGTAGATGCGCTCGAGGGCCGCGCGCGTGTTCTGCAGGTGGCCGAGGCCGGCCTGCGTGCGGGCGTCGCGGTAGGCGTGCGGGGGGAAGACGATGCGGCCGGCGTCGTTGGTGAGCACGTAGTCGACGCCCCAGGTGTCGACGCCCACGGACGCGAGCGGGGCGCCGCGCGGGAGCGAGGCGACGGCGGCGCGCAGACCGGCCTGCACCTCCTGCCAGAGGTAGGGAATGTCCCAGTAGTCGTGTCCGCCGGAGGAGCGGAAGGCGTTGGGGAAGCGGTGGACCTCGCGCAGCGCGAGCCGGCCCCGCGCCCAGGTGCCGACGATCACGCGTCCGCTGGTGGCACCCAGGTCGACGGCGGCGCAATGGAGGGGCTTTGAGGGCATGGGGGGATCGTGGAAACTGGAAATCTTGAAATCGAGAATCGTGAAATGGTCGTCAGGCCCGCGGCGTGGCTTTCAAGTTTCTCGATTCCCGATTTTCACGATGGGTTCGGTCACCGGAGAAACGCTTCATGCAGTCCGCCGTCGACGGTGATGATCTGTCCGGTGGTTTTGCTCAAGCGCGAGCTGACGAGGAGAAAGTAGGCCTCGGCCTGGTCGGCGGGGGTGATGGGCGCCTTGGTCAGCGTGCGGTCGGCGTAGAACTGCGCGAGCTTCTTCACCAGCGACTCGGTGGCCTCGTCGTCGGTGTACGGGATCTGGTACTTGGCGAGGGAACCGATGACGCGGTCGCGGGGGAACATGGCGGAGCCCTGCACGACGGTGGCGGGGGCGACGCCGTTGACGCGGACGAGCGGCGCGAGTTCGATGGCGAGTTCGCGCACGAGGTGGTTGGCGGCGGCCTTGGAGGTGTCGTAGGCGAGGGAGCCCTTCTTCGCGACGGCGGCGTTGGCGGAGGTGGTGAGGACGAGGTTGCCGCGCAGGCCCTGTTCCTTCCAGGTGCGGGCGGCCTCGTCGCCGACCAGGTAGCTGCCGGTGACGTTGATGGCGTACGTGAGCGCCCATTTGTCGTCGGGGATGTGCCCGGTGGTGTCGCTGGGCACGAAGATGCCGGCCGTCACGCAGAGGTGGTCGAAGCCGCCGTAGGCGAGGGCGACGTCGTCGAGCATGCGGCGGATCGAGGCGCGGTCCGTGATGTTGGCGGCGAGGCCGAGGGCCGGGCCGCAGTTCGACAGGCCCGTGCCGGCGACGCCGATGCCGAGGCCGAACTTGTCGGTGATCTCCTTGGCGGTGGCCTGGGCGGCGGCCTCGTTGAGGTCGACGCAGACGAGGTGCGCGCCCTCCTTCACGAGGCGGTGGGCGGTCTCCTTGCCGATGCCGGAGCCGGCGCCGATCACGACGACGACCTGGCGGGCGAGCTCCTTCTCGGCGGGCATGCGCTTCAGCTTCGCCTCCTCGAGCAGCCAGTACTCGATGTCGAAGGCCTCCTGTTGCGGCAGGGCGATGTAGCGGTCGATCGCCTCGGCGCCGCGCATGACCTCGACGGCGCAGTTGTAGAATTCGGCGGTGACGCGCGAGTCGGACTTGTCCTTGCCCCACGCGACCAGGCCGACGCCCGGGATGAGCACGACCGTCGGGCTCGGGTCGCGCATGGCCGGCGAGTTGGCGTGCCGGCACTTCGCGTAGTAGGCGGCGTAATCGCGGCGGTACTGCTCGAGGCCGGCGGCGAGCTTCTGCTTCAGCGCGGCGGCGTCCTCGGCCTGCGGGTTCCAGTCGACGTAGAGCGGCTTGATCTTCGTGCGGAGGAAATGGTCGGGGCAGGAGGTGCCGAGCTCGGCGAGGCGCGGGGCGTCCTGGGAATTCACGAAGCGCAGGATCTTGTCGTCATCCTGCACGGTGCCGATGAAGCGGGTCGGCGGCGTCCGGCGGCCCGCGTCGCCGACGCCGGCGATGGCGCCGCGGAGCCAGGGCAGGATGGCGGCGAGCACCTCGCGGCGCTTGGCGGCGTCGAGCGACCGGTACTTCGCGCCGCCGAACGCGGTGGCGTCACCGCCCTTGGCGGCGTACTTCGCCTCGATGTAGGCGGCGGCCTGCTCGATGAAGCCGAGGGTCTCGGTGTAACACTGCCTGTCGTCGTCGGCCCAGGAGATGAAGCCGTGCTGGCCCATCATGATGGCGCGGACACCGGGCTGCTCGCGGGCGATCCGCTGCATCGCGAGGCCGAGTTCGAAGCCCGGGCGCATCCACGGCACGTAGGCCATCCGGCCGCCGAAGATTTCCCGCGTGAGCTCCTCGCAGCGGGCCGAGGCGGCGATGGCGATGATCGCGTTGGGGTGCATGTGGTCGACGTGCCGGCCGGGGAGGAACGCGTGGAGGGGCGTGTCGATCGAGGAGGCGCGCGGGTTGAGGTTGAAGGTCGTGTGCGGGTACATCCCGACCATGTCGTCCTCGGCCGGGGACTTGAGCCCCTGGTCGGCGCGGGCGGCGTAGACCTGCTGGAGGGCGACGAGCTTCTCCTGGTAGAGCGACGCGAAGTTCTCCCGCGTGCTGGTGCGGAGGTCGCCGCCGGAACCCTTGACCCAGAGCACCTCGACGGCCCGGCCCGTGAGCGGGTCCCGCTCGGTGAGTTTCGACGAGGTGTTGCCGCCGCCGGTGTTGGTGATGCGCTGGTCCCGGCCGAGCAGGTTGGAGCGGTAGACGAGGCGCGCGACGGGATCGAGGGACGCGGCGGTGGCGTCGTCCCAGGCGAAAGTGACGTGGTGGTAGGTGCTCATGGGCGGAAGGGGATTGCGGCGAAGCCGGTGGGCGGAGTCAGGCGGAGAGCAGCCGGACCGTCCGCGGCTTGAGGCCGGCGCCGAGGAGCTGGGCGGGCGTGGCGTCGGTGATCAGGGTGACGGAGCCGGTCCACGGCGTGACGCGGTGCGGGGTGGCGCGGGCGAGCTTGGAGGCGTCGAGGCAGAAGTACGCGCGGGCGGTGCGGGCGATGACGGCCTGCTGGAACGCGGCGATCTCGGGGTGGGAATTGGAGACGCCGTCGGCGTCCATGCCCTCGCCGCCGAGGAACGCGGCGTCGAACCGCCAGTGGGCGAGGGCGGCGATGGTCGCCGGGCCGAAGAGCACGGCCTGCCGGTGCAGGAACGTGCCGCCCAGCACGTGCAACTCGAGGCCCGGGGCGCCGCCCAGCATGGTGGCGACGGGCAGGCTGTTCGTGACGAGGGTGAGCCCGGCCAGGTTGCGGCGCGCCAGCAGCAGGCGCGCGAGGGCCTGGACGGTGGTGCCGGCATCGAGGAAGACGGCGCCCGTGCGCGGGAGGCGCCCGGCGGCGAGGGCGGCGATGCGGCCCTTGGCGCCGCGCGCGCGGGAGGCGCGCTCGCCGACCGAGGCGAAGGAGGTGTTGTAGTCGGCCAGGGCCCCGCCGTGCGTGCGGGTGATGTGCCCCCCGGCCTCGATGGCCACGAGGTCGCGGCGGGCGGTGGCCGCGGACACCCCCTGGCGGCGGCAGATTTCGGCGACCGGGAGGAAGCCGTCGCGCCGGATCAGCCGGCGCAGCTCCTCGCGCCGGCGGTCGACGAGGTGTTGGGGCACGCGCATGGACCGAAACGCTCCGATTTATATGATTGAAGTCAATCATATCCTCCGTATCGCCTGTGGAGCCCGCCGCGGACCGTCCGGCTCGCCGCGGGCGTCCCACCCGCCATTCTCCCCGTCGTGGAAACCCCTTCCCCCAGTGCCACGCTGCTGACCCTGCGGCGCGCCGAGAAGCATTTCGGCGGCGTGCGCGCGCTGCGCGGCGTGGATTTCGAGCTCCGGGCCGGCGAGGTGCACGCGCTGCTCGGGGA
>CAYMSE010000398.1:0-3752 GCA_964392935.1 uncultured Oleiharenicola sp. | reverse complement strand
CGAGCAGCTGGCGACGGAGACCGTGCACGCGCTCCTCGACACCTGGTGACCCGGCCGTGACGGCGGCCCGCGAATTACAGGGTTGAGCCGGCTCCGGCCGTCGTGCTCGATGCAGTTGCGTTCGCCCGCCATGTCCCACTCCCCGCTCCCCGTCCCTTCGCTCCTCGCCGGTGACCACGGTCACCTCGCCGCCAGCGCCGAGGCCGCCGCCCGCGCCGGGGCCGCGTGGCTGCATCTCGACATCATGGACGGGCACTTCGTGCCGAATCTGACGTTCGGGCCGGAAGTCCTCGCCGCCCTGCGCCGCGCCGGCCTCAAGACCTATTTCGACACGCACCTCATGCTGGCGGAGCCGCACCGCCACATCGAGGCCTTCGCCAAGGCGGGTGCGAACAACCTCAGCATCCACATCGAGCCCGCCTACGACCACGCCGGCACGCTCGCGCGCATCCGCGAGCTCGGCTGCCACTGCGGCATCGTGGTGAATCCGGGCACGCCCGCCTCCGCCGTCGCGCACCTGCTCGACCGCGTGGACCTGGTCCTCGTCATGACGGTCCAGCCGGGTTTCGGCGGCCAGCCCTTCCGCGCCGACATGCTCCCGAAGCTGCGCGAGCTCGACGGCTGGCGGAAGTCGCGCGGGCTGAATTTCCGGCTGGAGGTCGACGGCGGCGTGGACCTGGCCACCGCCGCCCAGTGCCGCGCGGCGGGCGCGGACACGTTTGTCGCCGGCACTTCCTTCTTCCGGGCTCCCGACCAGGCGGCCTTCGTCGGACGGATTTCCAGCTTGGCCTGACCGATGAACGAAACCGTCGGGAACTACCAGCTCTCCGACGACTCGGCGCGGTTGGATCGCACCGCGGTGCACGCGTACCTGGCCCGCGCCTACTGGAGCACGGACATTCCCCGCGAGATCGTCGACCGGGCGCTGGACCATTCCTTTTGCATCGGCGCCTATGCGGACGGAGCCCAGGTCGGGCTGGTCCGATGCGTGACCGACTTCGCGACCTTCTGCTATGTCTGCGACGTCTACGTGCTCGAGGAGCACCGCGGTCGCGGGCTGGCGAAGGCGATGATGCGCTTCGCCGTCGCGCACCCCCGGCTGCAGGGCCTGCGGCGGTGGAACCTGGTGACGCGGGACGCGCACGGCGTGTATGCGCCGTTTGGTTTCACCGCGATCGCCCATCCGGAGCGCTACATGGAGCGGCTGGCGGCGAACGTGTACCAGCGTCCGGCCTGATCAGGACTTGCCGGCCCGGGCGATCGCCGCGGCGCGGGCGTACTGCTGGCGGAAATAGCCGGCGAGTTCGCTCGCGAGCCGCACCTCGTCCACCTTGTTCTTGGAGTTGAGCGCCGGCTTGATGCGGCTGAACACGCGGTCGTAGTTCACGGCGGAGAGATCCGACAGGGCCGCGAGCGCCTGGGCGCGCGCGTCGTCCGAAACGCCCGGGGCGTGGATGGCGTGCCATGCCGCGGCGAGTTCGCCGTGCGTGTCGATGCACATCACGCGGATGACAAAGGCCAATTCCCGGAACGCCCCGCCGGTCCAGGCGGCGTTGTAGATGAGCGGGTTGGTCCCCGCGTAAGGGTTCACGTCGGGATCGGAGCGGTAGGCCGCAAAGTCGGGCCGGGCGTAGAAGTCCTTGCGGCTGGGGAGCCGGCGCAGGGCGAAATGCTCGGGGCCACCCGGCGTGCCCGGCTTGAAGTTCCAGAGCTTCTGCCCTTCGAGCGACATCACGTACTCGATGAACGCGACCGCGAGGTCGTGATTGGGCGCGCCGCGCATCAGGGCGATCGGGTCCGGCGACAGCGTGGTGCCGCCCGGCGGCATGTAGAAGCCCAGCCGCGCGCGTTCGCCGCGTTCCGCGGAACTCTGTTCCTGGTAACGCCCGTAGAAGTCGATGCACATGCCGACCGCGCAATTGCCCACGGACACGTCGATCGGCGGCTTCTGCGACGAGTCGGTGAAGTAGCGGGCGTTCGCCCCGATCTGCTGCAGCAACCGGAGGCCGCGGATCCATCCCTGGGCCACGGCCTGTTTTTCGAGGGCCGCGCGCGGCCGGCCGGTCGTCCGCTCCAGGTCGGCCCACTCGCGGTAGATTTGTTCCTGGATGATGCTCTCGAAGGATTTGGCGATCGAGCCGCTCTTGGTCGGGTCGCAGACCGCCACTTCGCCAAACAGGCGCGGGTTGGTGAGGTCGCGCCAGTCGTGCGGGGCCGCGACGCCGAGCCGCGCCAGCGAATCGACGTTGTAGAGCATGCCGTGGCCGCTGAGCACCGGCCCGAGCCAGCGGCCCTGCTTGTCCCAGTAGGGCTCGCCGGTGTAGGTCTGCGGGATCACCTCGTCGTTGAACCACTCGGGATGCAGCTTCAGCAGGCCGGAGTCGACGATGCGGCCGGCGTCCGCCTGGCGGATGAAGTCGAAGGTGCCGCCGCCGAAGAACACGTCGATGCCGCAGCCGACGTCGGAGTGCAGGAACTCCCGCCGCGCCTCCTGCGCCTCGGCGCTCGCACCCTTGGCCAGTCGCGCGTTGGCGAAGGCCGCCTGGACGTCGATGCTCCACGGCCGCTTGAGCTGGTTCTGCCAGTGGTTCTGGAACGAGGACACGTACTCGGACTCGAGGAAGCGCGCGATCTCGCTGGTGCCGCCGATGACGCGCCAGTCGATGGTCACGGTCTTGCCGGTCCGGGCCTTGTACCACTCCTGGAAGCCGCGGCCGTACTCCTGGCGGATCGCCTCGTTGTGCGGCGTGATGATGACGACGGTGCCGTCGGCCACCCCGATGCCGGGCTTGTCGGGCCGCAGCAGGAACGGCAGGCCGACGACCGCCAGCAGCGCCACGATGATGACGGCCCGTTTCATCGCGCAGCCTACTCCGTCAGCACCACGACGTCCTCGGGCTCCACCGTCGCGAAGAGCTCGCCGCGCGTGCGCCCGTCGACGAACCGCGGGTTGCGCTCGAAGATCTTCAGCTTGGTGCCGTGCCCCGTGACGAAATCGTACTGCGCCACCTCGCCGAGGTAGATGGACTCGCCGATGCGGCCGCGCACCACGTTGCGCGACTCGGGGTCGCGGTGGAGTTCCCAGCATTCGGGGCGGATCGAGACGGTCACCTCGGCGCCCACGGGCGGGTTCGCGGCGGGATCGCCGAAGATCCCGTCGAACTTGCCGACGGACGTTTCCACCGAGACGAAGCCGCCGGCGGCGCCGAGCACCTTGCCGGGGAGGAAATCGGTCTCGCCGATGAAGTGCGCGACCGTGCGGCGCGTCGGGCGCTTGTAGACGTCGCGGGGCGCGCCGACCTGGAGGATGTGGCCGCCCTCGAGGATCGCCATGCGGTCGGCGATCGACAGCGCCTCCTTCTGGTCGTGCGTCACGTAGACGGTGGTGAGCTGGAATTCCTTGCAGACGCGGCGAATCTCCGTGCGCATCTCGAGGCGGAGCTTCGCGTCGAGGTTGGAGAGCGGCTCGTCGAGCAGGAGGCAGCGCGGCCGGATCACGAGCGCGCGCGCCAGCGCGATGCGCTGCTGCTGGCCGCCGGACAGCTGGTTGGGCCGCCGGTCCGCGTACTTCTCCATGCGCACCGAGGCGAGGGCGTCGCCGACCCGCTGCCGGATCTCCGCGGCCGGCACCTTGCGCTCCTCGAGGCCGAAGGCGACGTTCTCGGCGACTGTCATGTGGGGCCAGAGCGCGTAGCTCTGGAACATCATGCCCGTGTTTCGCTTGTGCGGCGCGAGGCGCGTGACGTCCTCGT
>CAYMSE010000397.1:0-4533 GCA_964392935.1 uncultured Oleiharenicola sp. | reverse complement strand
AAGCGACTCGGGGTGTCGCCGCGGCGACGCCTCGCCGCGCTGGCGAAGGTGTCCGCGCTGGTGCGTCAGCGCGACGACCTCTCGCTCGACTACTGCACGCTCTGCAACCAGACCGGCCGGAGCAGGCGGGCGTGGGAGATTCTGCGTTCCCGGCGGTTCCAGCCCTGGGAGGGCGGCGAGGGGCGGGTGCTGGGCGAGTACGTCCGCACGCTTCTTCTGCTGGGGCGCGCGGCGCTCGCGGCCGGGCAGGCAGCGCGGGCGGTGGAGTTGTTCCGCACGGCGCTGGATCCGGGGCCGAACCTCGGCGAGGCACGCCACCTGTTGGCGAATGCGAGCGACATCCACTACTGGCTCGGCTGCGCTCATACGGCTAACGGGGCGCAGGGGGCGGCCCGCCGGCATTGGCGCGTCGCGGCGGCGGCGAAGGGAGATTTCCAGGCGATGAGCGTCCGGGCCTACTCCGAGCTGTCGTACTATTCCGCCCTGGCGCTGCGAATGCTCGGGCGGACCGCGGCGGCGCGGACGCTCTGCCGGGCGATCGCCGCCTACGCGCGCCGGCTGGCGCGGACGCCGGCCGCGATCGACTACTTCGCCACCTCGCTGCCGACGATGCTGCTGTTCGAGGACGACCTGGCCGCGCGCCAGCTCACGACGGCACGTCTCCTGGAAGCCCAGGCGCTCCTCGGACTCGGCCGCCGCGCCCCGGCGCTCGCGCGCCTGCGCGAAGTGCTGCAACGCGACCCCAACCACGCCCTCGCCGCCGATCTGCTGGCGGGATTGGGCCGGTCCGCCTAGAGCAGCGCAAATTGAACTCTGGCCGCCATTCACCGTAGGTCGGGGTTCATCCCCGACTGTCGGGCTTAAAGCCCGACCTACAGGAGCGGCTGCGCAATACTTGAAACCGCGCTAGGTAGTCTGAACCATCCGGCTGCGGTAGTACGCCTCGTACTGGGCGACGATGCGGTCGGCGGAGAAGAGGGCGGCGGCGCGGGCCTTCGCGGCGGCGCCGAGGGCGGCGCGGCGGGCGGGGGCGGCGAGTAACTCGGCAATCGTCCGCGCCATGGCGTCGGTGTCGCCGAAGGGCAGCAGCATGCCGCTGCGACCGGACTCCACCACCTCCGGGATGCCGCCGACGGCGAAGGCCACGCCCGGCACCGCGAAAGTCATCGCCTCGAGCATGCTCAGGCAGAAGCTTTCCAGTTCCGAGGTGAACACGGCGAGGTCCGCGGCGTGGAGATAGTCCTCGATCGCGCTGACGCTCTCGCGCACGACGATGCGGTCGGCGATGCCGAGCCGCGCCGCCTCGGCGGCGAACGGGCTGAAATCCCCGCCGGCCAGCACGACCAGCTTGAAGGAGTCGCGCGGCTGGATCTTCGCGACGGCCTGCAGCAGCAGGTCGATGCGCTTCACCGGGCGGAGATTCGAAGAGTGCAGGAGGAGGGACTCGTGCGGCGCCACGCCGAGCTCGGCGCGGACCGCCTCGCGGGTGCGACCCGGCGCGCGGGGGGCGAAGAAATTCGGGATCACCTCGACCGGGCCGTCGAAGTCCAGGTGCGTCCGCACCTCGGCCCGGAGGAAATGCGACACGGTTGTGACGCCGTCGGCGTGGTCGAGGGCGTGGCGGATGGCGGGGCCGTAGCCGGCGTCGGCCCCGAGCAGCATGACGTCGGTGCCGTGCAGCGTGACGACGACCTTGGGGCGCTCGGCCTGCGGCAGCATCGACATGGCCAGCATCGCGGCGGTGGCGTGCGGCACGGCGTAGTGCACGTGCAGGACGTCGAGACGGTGGACGCGGCTGACCTCGGCGATCTTCACCGAGAGCGGCAGCGTGTAGTCCGGGTACTTGAACAGGTCGTACTCATTCACCTTCACCGGGTGAAAGACGAGGCGCGGGCGGTCGCGCGGCAGGCGGAACGGCGCGGCGTGGCTGATGAAGTGCAGCTCGTGCCCGCGCGCGGCGAGCTCCTCGCCCAGCTCGGTCGCGAGGATGCCGCTGCCGCCGACGGACGGGTGGCAAATGATGCCGATGCGGAGGGGGCGGTCGGACATCAGGAACGGTTAACCACGAATTGACACGAATTGACACGAATAAGGTTCATCCGCCCGCCAACGCCGGCCTGCTCGCTGTTATGCGCATAATGGTCGGCGGAGCGGGTTTGATTCCATTCGGGTGAATTCGTGTACATTCGTGGTTGGCTTCAGCCGGTCAGAATTTCGCGGCGGCGCGGGTGAGGGGGGTGAGGGACGTGAAGACGAGGGGATCGTTCGGCCAGAGCGGCTGGGCGTGGCCGACGCCGGCGTTGAGGCCGTGGACGCGGGCGCGGGCGAGCTGCAGCTCGACGTAGTTGCGGGTGCGCATCTGCGAGGCGTGCGCCTCCATGGCGGCGGTCCAGGTCTTCATCACTTCGGGGGCGGAGATGTCGATGAGGACCGGCGTCTGGCCGGCGGGTTCCGCGCCGGGGCCGAGCGCATAGAAGAACAGCTCGCCGATGGCGTGCGGCGTGAGATCGCGCAGCTCCGTGACGCCGCCGTAGCGGGCGAGGCGCGTCGCGTCGCGCACGAGCGTGCCGAGCCGCCAGTGGTCGGGGTGCTGGTTCTGCGCCACGCTCGGGGCGAGGACGAGCGCCGGGCGGACGCGGCGCAGCACGGCGGCCAGCTTGAGCGCGTGCGCGCTGTGCAGCTCGAGGTGGGCGTCGCCGTCGAACTCGACGAACTCGAGGGTGGCGCCGAGGAGCTTGGCGGCCGCCTCGGATTCGTGCGTGCGCTGGGTCGGCGTGCCGTTGGTGCCGGCCTCACCGCGCGAGCAGACGACGAAGTGGATGCGGCGGCCGGCGCGGCTTTCGCGGGCGATGATGCCGCCGCAGCCGAACTCGATGTCGTCGGGATGGGCGCCAAAGGCGACGAGCGGGGCGGTGTCGGAGGAGGCCTTCATGGGGTGGAGTGCACAGGAGGTAACGGAGAGAACGGAGAGCGGGCAATGGGGGAATCCGGAGCGACGGGCTCGCGAGGGAACCGCCATTGAGACAGGATCGATCGGTTCGGCTCGGTTCCCTCCGTTTCCTCCTGTGCCGCCCAGTCAGCCCCCGAGGTCCGCCCACGCCTCGTCGGAGCGGTCGATCGCGTCACGGTTGACGAAGGCGATCTCGGGGGCGTCCGCCTTGTTCAGGTAGGCCTGCTCGCCGGCGCCGGCGATGTAGTGGGTGCAATGGATCACCGACTGCATCCAGCGCAGGCGGCTGTCGCGCGTCGGGCTGACCTGCTCGGGCGTGAAGGCGGACGGCGGGAGCGTGACGTAGCAGTCGCCGCCCTCGTGGAGGCAGAGCGCGCCGTCGGGCAGGCGGCGGGCGCGGACGCGTTCGCCCTCGTGCAGGACGTCGACGAAGCAGTCGTCGACCGCGCAGGCGGCGCGCCGGATGGCGGGATCGCCGGAGCGCACGACCCGGACCCCCTCGAGCAGGCCGAGGGCGCGGTACATCTCGAGGCAGAAGTCGGCGACGAACTCGGCGCGCACCTGCTTGAAGCGCTCGATGGCCGGCGGCGGGGCGTAGGCGCCGAGCTGGCGGGCGGTCTTCGCCGCCCAGCCCTCGGGGATGCGCTTGGCGTACAGCGGCGACCAGCGGCGCTGCACCTTGTTGACGAAGTCGAAGTTGAAGGTCGCGGGCTCGCCGGTCTTGCGGTGCCGGAGGATGGTCTGCGTCTCGCGCGGGTCGTGGTCGCTGTCGTGGTAGAAGAACACGATCTCGCCGCCGAGCTCCTGCTGGAGCCGGCGGGCGGTCACGAACTTCGCGTAGAGGAAGCGCCGCGGGAAGAAGCCGCAGGGTTGCTGGCCGAAGCAGATGACGGGGGCGGGCATGAAGGGTGGCTTACAGGAGCGGACGGAGGGAACCGAGACGAAGGCCGTACAATCTGAAACTCAGTTGTCTCTGTTTCCTCCTGTGAAATCTGGGTTGGGGAGCAGAGCCTGGAGCAGCACGCCGAAGAGCATGCAGGCGGCGCAGCCGATGAGATTGTACCAAAGATACGAGATGCTGAGCGTGAAGAAGAGCACGAAGACGAGCGTCTGGGCGGCGAGGGCGGCCCAGAAGACCGCGGTGCCGCCCACGCGCTTGAGGAAGAAGGCCGTCAGGAACAGCCCGAGCACGACGCCGTAGAAGATCGAGCCGAGGATGTTGATCGCCTCGATGAGGTTCTCGGCGAAGCCGGCGAAGAGCGCGAACGCGATGGCGAAAAGACCCCAGCCGGCGGTGAACCATTTTGCGACGCGGACGTTGCGCGCCTCGTCGTGGACCGCGAGCGGGCGGAACGTCCGCCACAGGTCGATCGTGCTGGTGGCGCCGAGGGCGTTGAGCTCGGAGGCCTTCGAGCCGAGCGCGGCGGCGATCATCACCGCCACGAGCAGGCCGACCAGGCCGTGCGGGAGCTGCGAGACGATGAAGCCGATGAAGACGTAGTCGGAGTCCTTGGTGTTCGCGTGCGGGTTGTCCTGGGCGATCGCGGCCTTGGCCTCGGCGCGGACGTCGTCCACGGCGCGCT
>CAYMSE010000396.1:0-31460 GCA_964392935.1 uncultured Oleiharenicola sp. | reverse complement strand
TTAAATCCTTTGGAGTAAATCATGAACATACAAAAAAACGAGACAGGAATTGAGATCACTATACCCTGTAGCGAACCTGCGGCCACCCATGCTCAACTGATGCAAAGCAAAGCAGCCAATATAGAGTATAGCAGCCAGGCGGAGGAGAAGCATGGCAATTATGCAGATGAAATGATACCGATCATACGCCTGATGAAAGTTCTGCTTCCTGATGCAAAACGATTGGAGCGGGCCTTTGAAAATATGGGTGATAAGCGATCCGCCGAAAGGTGGATAATCCCGGCCCCGACTTTGTCGGGGCTTTTTTATTCATGCGCTGATACCAAAAAACTGGTAAAAAAATATTAATTTGCAAGGCATGAACAGCAGGGGCATCACGCTATTTAATGACCTCCTCCCGGAAACAGCCTTGCCGACAAAAGATTCAATCGGCAATGGAAAGATGCTCACCAAAAGAAGAAATGAATTGATGCTTGACCGCCTGTTTTATCTGAAAAAAATATTTACGTTTGATTACAATGCAGTTCTTGAAATTCTGAGTTATGAATTTTTTCTGACTGATATTACCATACCTCAGATCATTCAGAAGGAAGAAAATCAATCTTACCTCCGCAACCTGAAAGCAAAACCGCTTAACCGGAACGATCTCGAAAAGAAATGGCCGCACATGGTATGGAATGAAAAAATACTCCTGAGCATTTATGGAGTAAGAATGGTTAAAATTGCTTAAAGATTACCGAACCCAGCGTCTAAATTCAATTTCGGATTCTTCACATTTTTTACGGGTGCAGCACCGTCATCAATAAAGCCGGTAGTAAATGCCATACCACGAACACGGAAGGCATCTTCTTCTCTTTTTTCAGTAGCGGCTCTGCGGCGGGAAAGAGGCTGACAGAGCGCAGATCCATCCGACTTTAATGGTTGCCATCCGTGAAATGCCGCATGAACCTTGTTTTCTATTTCATAATAATACAAACCGAGGCGGCGAACATCTTCACTTTGTATGTTACTGGTTTGGCTGAAAGGATTGAAACCAAGACGGCCATGAATTGTTAATTCGCATTCCTGTTCACCTTCTAACAGATCATTGTAATTGGTATCTACAAAATCAATGAGGAAACAAGGCCAATCAACAGAGGGGCTTCCCATTGTATAAACTTCTAATTGGCCCAAATCCTGATTTACATATTTTATCTCAGGAACCTGGTCTTTTAACCGGGCCTGCATCTGGATAAGTAACTCTTCAAAAAATCCTTGTGGTTCTGCCATAATTAAGAATTGAATGCTTTGATAATCTCGGCGGCATACACTCTTTTTAGCCGGGCCATCAGGTATTGACTTTTGCCGATGAATTGCCGCTTTGGTAATTTCATTCTCCGGTTATGCGCTTTTACTTTTGCATGTCCATAAAGGAATTTTTCTTTCTTCATCCTTTCTTTCTTTGACTTCACACTATAAATTCCTGTGCCTACAGTAGCAACCCGGTGAACCTCCCTCGTATATTCGTTAACATGCACTACCTGGTTCACCCCTTCGTTATGCGCTTTCATATAGATGAGATCGCTGCCAATGCCGACCCTTTCTTCGTTGGCTTCAATTACTCTCAAACTTCTGCGGCCCCTGCCTGTTTTGATCAGGAGTGCCCTTGTGGATTCTTTACGGGCCACAGGTTTGCGTTTCTTCCACGGTTCGAAAGTATCTCCCAAATATCCCTGCCGCCTGAAATTATCAAGGGCAAAATTCAACATTTCGTTTGCGATGAGCTTTGGAATGATCCTTTGTTTGGCCTTAGCCATTGCCTGAGCTTTCTTGGTTATGATAACGGTCATATTACCCATTCTCAAAAAAATGTTTAATTTTACGTGGCTGTAAGATTCTGTATCGGATTGCAAATCCTTTAACGCTGGCTTACAGCTATTTTATTTTATCTACAATAGACCACATTATCTTTCTTCCGTCATTCATCTCTTTCACTACGATAAAATTATCATTAAGGCCCCTGACCTTCAGGTAATGAAATGCTTTTGCTTTGGCGGTATTAACTGTTTCGCTTCCTACCAGCGTTGAATTTTTCAGCAATACATCGGCGACGGTTGCCAATTGGTTTTTGTAGATGTAATCCTTATGCGGCTGGTTGATCATTTCCTTAATACCCTTACTGTTAAATTCAACGGTGCCAAAGTTTTTTACATCAATTTTTTTATCAATCAATCTTTGCTTTGCAGTTTCACTTAAGCGGGTTCTGAATGCCGCCAGACCTTTTTGATTTACCTTATCCGGCAGATCGACATAATAGGCATGACCTTTCGGAAAGATCAAACCTTCCTGCGCTAAATTGGTTTGAAACATCTTTGGAATATCAGCCGAAGGAATATCATTGGTAACTGTTCCGCTTCTCAATTTTCTCACAGTACTTCTGCAATTGAAATGATTGGGCGGATAGTATGTTTTCCAAAAAGGATGATTGACGGGTAATATGGTTCCGTTCAATGAACGACACAGCTCGGTAGTTCTGCCATCAAGAACAGCGTCGAATTCCAGCAGCGGAAATATGTCCTGGTCTCTTTCAATATCAACCCATTTACCGGCCATCTGGCTTCCTGCAATAGCGAGGTTATATTCGGCGCTTAATTGGGACTTAACATACTTATCATTAATAAGGGATGCAGCTTTTTTAAATTCTGAAAACGTCCTGATATTACCATCCGATCCGATGAGCGCATTGCTTAATTCCCGAAGGTGGTTATAATCTTTTGCTGCGCTGAAATGCCATACATCTTTCTGAAGGCTTGCAAGCATATTCCAGTCAGGAGTAGTAAAATCAATCGTTGTAAGATCGTTACCGTATCCTTCTTTTACTCCGCTCCACAACTGATCTGCAATGAGCATGATCATTTCTTTATCGGTAAGATCGGCGGGCATTCCCTTCAGCTTCCAGATCATATTGATCAGATCAATTAATGCCTGATCCAGTTCATCAGTATTGTCCAGTAAATCCGGCAATGCCGAATGACAATCACAACCTGTATAAACAGCGTCCAAAGCATCATTCAATTCGGATAGCGGAAGTCCGGGAAGGCCACTCAGCCTGTCGATCAGCTTTTGTGGCCTGAATCGAAAAAATCCAACACCTTCATTTTTATTTTATTCAACCAACTAAAATCATTGTTATGATCGAGTAGCGGTTGCGGAGCGGGATTGTTTTTTTTCTTCTTTTGTTTTTGACCAGGAAAAGGTAAAGCAGGCGGATTGAGCTTTGCTTTTCTTTCTTCTTCCATCTGCGCTTTTAGCTGCGCATAATTTTCCGGCTTGGGGATATTGTACGTAGTATACCAGTAATCGTCACCGATAGGAACTTTACCGCTGATTGCAAGATCAATGTCCTTTTTTGTACTAAGCTCATCGAGGTTGATCTCTTTCTCATATACAAATCGTCCTTTATCAGGATTAACGGGCCAGCCGAATGTTTTAAAGATGAACTGCATTTGTTTGGAAGAGAGCATGTCTTCCATGTCTTTCAGATCACTCTTATTGATTTCTTTTTGTTGCTTGCTGTGTTCCTGGCTCTTTGCATTACTTCCGCCATTGTCGTTGCCGGTTGTTTCAGTATTTCCCAACCAGAGAACTGCGATCTCATTATTGACAGTTTGAAACAAAATCTGATGCGCCTGCCCGGTGCCATTGGTGACATGATCACCAATGATCTCAATATTTGTTCCTTCGGGAAGTAATACGGTAAATGAAGCTCCGCTTTCCTTCATAGCGGTTTTCAGTTCGGCTTTCAACTCAGGATTATCACCGGGGTATGTTCCTTTTCTTATCGGCTGGCCGTAGAGTTCTATGTATTGAGCCAAATCGCTTAACGATCCTGATTTAAGAATAATCAGCGGAATGGATTTTGAGAGCAAACCGAAACGCTCCACGTCTTCTACAACATAAATGTCCCATGCATTGGAATAATCAATGCCTTCCCATCCGTCCTGCTCATAGGAAATAAGTTTCATTTCAGGTTTGATGTGCTTACGGGGTATGACTTCAAAATCAAACTCCGGCCCAATAAGCGCATGAATACCTGTTATTCCCCACGCTTTCTTTTCCCACAACCTTCTTTGTAACAAACGGAATTTATCTTTTGAAATGTAATCTTCCATTTCATCAACACGGACACCGTTTATTTCATAATGGATTTTTTTGTTTAGTACTGCGGAAACTCTTTTTTCCATGACACCTGTTAAATAGCCGTCCTGAATTGCTCTTTCTCCAAGATCATACAAACGACTGCGGCTCGGATAGCTGATAGCTTCAGCATTTTGCAAAGCATACCACCATCTCTTTACATCAGCCCTGCTTCTGTCAATGGGCTGCAATATCAATTCCATTGTGGTAATGGTAATGTTATCCGGGTTCTTTTTTCGCTTAACGTTTGCCATGCTTTTTAGTTTAAGTTTATTTCGAGTCGAATGTCGAGAGCTATAATGATCCACATGGGACAATTCTCAATTCGTTTCAATATTTCCAGATTCAGGTTTCTTTCTGCCGGTGTCATTAGAAGTGATTATATCGCTTTGGTTCGCTGTCCCATTGGATAGTTTGGTTTTCTTTGTAATCAGTAGTGGAATCATCTACAGGCATCGGGAAACCCGGATTGATTCGGCTTGCTGCTACTTTTTCAAACCACCTGATCGCATCTTCGTACCTGGTACGGGCCAGTTCTATTTTGATATTGGCCTGACCCAACGTAACCAGTTGCCAGATGGCAAGTGATTTCACTTTATTCTTTAAATCTTCATTGCTGTATGCAGGATCATTGTTATCATCTCCAAAAATTTTCAGCAGATCATACCGGGCGAGATAACTTTTGGCTTCAGCAATTGCAGCATCAATAGCCGTGTAGATAATTGAATTATCATTCCTGACTATCTGATTGAGATTATCTGAATAAATATGGGTGTCCAGATCACCAGCTAATAAATACGCCATTAGTATTTTTTTGAGTTTTCAATTTCAACACTCTCCATTTGTTTGCCCGCCAGCAAAAGAGATAGATGTTCCTGCATCTTAACTACTGCACCTTCGAGACAGTCAGGGCCATCTAATATTTTACTGGTTGCTTTTGCTCCTTTCAACTGAGCGACCAAACGCTTCATGTGCGGGTCTTCCTTTTCATCTTCATTGAAGATTAATTTCCCATTTCTGTTGAGCGGTTCCAGCGTGCCTTCAATACGTGTCCATTTCTCAGGTTTTTTTCTTTCGTCTGGTATCAATGAAATGGGAATCTTTTTTAGTTCTTTTGCCCTCTGCCTGAGTAACGGTTTTAGCACTTGTTGAAAGAAGGGGTCTTGAAGTGTATTATTTTCGATGAATGGCCGCATAGAAGATTGACCATTTACATAATCTCTGCACGAATAAATCCAATCAATGAAGTGAGCATTGGAAGAATGATTGCACCAGACTTTATAGACATAGTAATTAAAATCTTTGCAGCCCAACAAAACAACCGCTTTGCAGGAATTGAGCGCTTTGCTTTTCAATGATGGTTTGTCCTTGTTACTTGTAGCAGGATCGGCATACATGATCACCACCGGCAGCTTTCTCAGCAATGGACATTTTCCGAATTTCACGTCGGGGAAAGTTTTACCCTCATTCATAGGGTTGTTGTAAAATTCCTGTTGAGCGCTCTCATAACTTATTAACGCTTCTGCATCGTCAATGTCTTTTTCACTATTCTTTTCCCTCCAGGAAGATTTTCCTGATTCATCCCTGATATTTATCGTTTCCTGATGTGTTGCTTTTTCGCTGGCCCTTAAAACCAGGCAATCTTCAGCAATAACGTTATTATCAAAGCAGATATAGTATTCGCTGCTGATGTCGATTGTTGGTATTGCGGCCCTTTCTATCCACTTCCATTGTTCATTCAATCTATCTTCATTGCGACATACTTCATCATCATCCGCATCATCGAAAATCAAAACGTTAATACGCAATTCATCCAATTTTGCACCCCTCGGATTTTGCTCCATGCCTACAGCACGGAAAGAACATTTGTCTCTTGTTATAAATTCGTGTTCTGCCCACTTGCCATGTCTCTTTTGCACTCCGTAGTCATTGATCAATCTTTGATTCGCTTCTAATGTAGCCCGGTACACAGAGAGAAGCCTCACTGCGTTTGTTTCGGTCTTACTGATTAAAAGAAGGTTAACACGCAGTTTGTGAACAAACTTTTTATACATGACCTCCATCATTCTGCGTGTGGACTTACTGGAACCCCTGAACCATTTCCTGACCTGAAATATTCTTTTAAGAGAAAGAAAAGTTTTTGTACTCAGGATATGAAACTTTGCCGGTTTTGATGAATAGAATTTAGGGAAATAGTACCGGAACCATTCTTCTTCGTTGCCCGGTTTTTCAAGCTCGGCCATCCTTTTTATCTTCTCATCTCCTGTCTCGTTTACATCTATTGGAGTACTATCCCTCATGCTTTGAAGGAGTTCTTCCCATTCCTGGAGAGCTTGCTTATTGCTTTTATTTGCTAATACAATTTTTACGCTCATGATTTAAGTTCTGCATGAATGAGTTCATTCCATTCCTCTGCGAATGTGATAGCGAGATCATATTTCTTTTTTACCTGTAAATGCTTAATGAACTTTGATCCGGCGCCTACCAGGTCAGCTATTGATAACTCCGTTTCCAAATTCCTGATCGATGCAGTGAGCTTAACTTTTGTATCGGCTTGCTTTGGATCAGAATACCTTTTCCCTTTTTCTTTAGATCGAATGGCTTCATTCATTTCTTCGAGTTCCTCGTACAGATCACTCAATATTTGCTCCTTACCAACCAGCAGGCGGTTGCGGAGTTTTTTCCATCCGAACTTATTCACCCACTCACTCATGGTGCGCTCACTTACTCCCACTTTTTCCGCTACGATTTTCTGATCGAGCTTTTGAGTAGTGAATAAAATTTTGGCGAGATACTGCTTGTCCGAAGTTTTCATTGGCGAATCTTATGCAGCAAATATCTATCACAGCAAAGCTGTAGAGCGAATGGAAAATTTAAAAATATACAGAAAAGGTATATGACTGATACAACAAACGAATAATCCGGAAAACCGCATTTGGTAAGGCTTTCATCGCTTTGCATTTTTACACCCTCAATTAAAATAATCGGAAAAAGGTGAAGGAAAATTTTAAAAAACTCGACAACAAAGAATTTTTACTCACCGACAGTTCTTTGAACACTTATAGTTACCGTTTGCTTACAGGCGGCTACCTGATGGATGAGTTCAAAAAAAATCCCATCGGTTATTACATGCACGGTACGGAAGAATATCCACGTGAAGCCGGAGTACTTGTAAGATGGTACGATTTGCGAATGGACGGCGATAAAGTATTTGGAAAACCAATGATCAACCTGAATCATCCAAGAGGTGAACGAACAGTCCAGGAGATTGAAAATGGTTTTTTGAATGCGGCATCATGCGGAAAAATTGTTGCTCTTGAGATCAGTAACAATCCTACCGACTACCTGCCCACGCAAGAAGGCCCTACAGTAAGCAAATGGTTTAACCGGGAATGTTCATTAGTAGATATGCCTGGTAACTATAATGCGCTCACTGATCTTGTCGATGAAAATAATTTCCCTCTTAACCTTGCCGATTTCAAACCTCAATTTAAAAACACAATGGAAAAAATCTTTTTGTCCCCCGCACACATTGCGCTGCTGCCAAACCTGAAGGCTAATCCTACTCAGGATGACATCAACATAGCTTTCAATGACCTGGTAGCAAAAGCAAACAAGGCTGATCAACTTCAAAATCTTGTAACCAGCCTCACGACAGAACGTGATGCATTGAAAACCGAAGTCAGCAACCTGAAGACCCAGGGCGCAGACGGAAAAGTAAAAGAGATGCTTGACCAGGCAAGGGATAAGGATAAAAAAATCACTCAGGAGCTGCACGATCTTTTTGCTACACAGTACAAGGGTAAGCCCGAAGAATTGAAAAAAGTGCTTGATGTAATGAAGCCCGTCGGCACAGTGATCGATTTGAAAGACGGCAAAAAAGATATGAAACAATTCGAGGGTAAATCATGGGATCAACTGGATGAAGCCGGATTGCTTCCCAACCTGAAGGCTGCTGACGAAGGTGCATTTTTTGACCTGTATGAAAAACAGTTCAACAAAAAGCACAAAGACGATAAACGCTGATTGAATTTTTCAACGGATAATAATCACGACCCTATAAAAACTCTTTAAAAGCAAATTCTTTACTTATGAAATCTGTAAATCTGAAAGTACTCTTTCGCATCTTTTTGTTTGCATTCACTGTTATTTCCATCATGCAAGGCTTTCATGCCGCATCCGGTGTATCATTAGCAATGGCACTCCAGGTGGAAATATGGGAACGTGATGTAGTAAAAAACCTTTTCAAAAACAACCAGTTTGCGCAGTATGCGTTCAATGCGGATCAGTTCGTATTGATGGGAAAAGTAGTTCACATTCCTGTAGCTGGTGCACCCGGTCAGATCAAAAAGAACCTGACCCAATTTCCTCAAACAGCAATGAAGCGTACCGATAGCGAGATCACTTACGCTATTGACACGTTCTATTTATTGCCCCGCCATATTGAGGACATTGAAAAATATGAATTGAGCTATGACAAACGTCAGAGCGTAGTAGGTGAAGATGAAGCATTCCTGATCCAATGCGCAATGGATAACCTGCTTTATAAATGGGCACCTACAGTATCCAATACCCTCTTAACGGATGGTGCAATAACTGATGCTACTCTTACCGGAGCGGCTGGCCAGAGACAAAAATTTACCAAGCAGGCATTCAAGGATATATTCCTGAAGTTTAATGCGGCTAATCTGCCCGATGATGGACGCTTTGCATTATTAACGGCATTCCATTATTCTCAATTCTTCGATTCACTTTCTGAAGCTGAAAAAACAGATGTAGGCCGTGTGGCTGATCTGGCAAAAGGTGTAGTAGGAGAATATATGGGTTTTAAAATCTTAAGACGCAGTGAAGTTCTCCGCTACCGTGGTGAAGACGATGCATATAGCGTAGTTGATGAATTGGATGAAAACTATGCACCGGATGCGGACGACAGAGCGGCTTCTTTGTTCTGGCACCAGAGTTCTGTAGAAAGAGCGTTCGGACAAGTGAAAATGTTTGACAACCCTAACAGGGCTGAATACTTCGGTGATATTTTCTCCATGACATTACGCCTGGGCGGACGTATTCGCAGAAACGCAGGTGTGTATGCAGTAGTAGAAGCATTAGCACCGGCAGCATAAACAATTTTTTATAAGGATGGGCCAAAATGATTCCGGCCCGTAAGCCGGAATTCTCTTACAACAAAATTTTAAACTCAATATGAAAAAGATACTTGTACTTCTTGTTGCTTCGATGATAGCGATCATCAGCACCCCTACAAAAACCAATGCTCAGATTTTATTGAAGCCTCTGTATTCAAAATCACTTGCTGCCGGTAGTTCTGATACATCGGGATGGAAAAACGTTGCGAGCAATTTAAGCAGCCTTCAATACACCGTTACAAAAGATACCGGCACCGTTGCCGGAAAAGTGTACCTGGAAGTAATGACTAACGGGAAATATAAAAAGCTGGATAGTTTCACACTTGCCAACACTACACTCGATCAATCGTTTTTTTATATACCTACAAAAACATCCTATCTCTCTTACCGATTCATATTAGTGCCAACAGGTAACTGGAGCTCTACTATAACTGCCGGTGGCCTTCGAAGAGATGACGATAACGGCAAACAATAAAATTCTTTAAATAAAAAATTTCAATCATGAAAGGAATCCAGGACAAAGTATCTGAGTTTTTCTCAACAAGGCCGAACGCAACGGAATGCTATGAAGCATTGGGAAGAATTTTTGGAGAAAAGGACAAGGCGCAAAAATTTTTGTCAGGAGTAGCAGGGAGATATGTTACTACGCATACCCGTGAAGGAATGAATTTTGAAAGGGAAAGCGATAACCTGAAATACCAGATCGCTCAACAAAACAACTTTATCAATGAAAAGCATAAGGCTTATGAAGCCGCATCTGCCACTGATAAAGAGAAAGCAATGGGAGAATGGAACAAAGCCCAGGCAGACCTTTTGAAACTGCAACAACGGCTGGAAAAACAACTTGACCTGGAACAGAAAGAGGAGCTTACCAAAAAAGAAGAAAAACCTGCGCCGGATGGAATTGAAAGACCTTTATATACTGCCGCCGATCTGAAAGTAAAAGTTTCTAACCAGCAAGCGATTGTTGACGCTAATGAGAAACTCATTGAAACTCTTACCGGCAAGAAAAAAACAAGAGCGCAGAAAGTGCAGAAAGATGAAGTGAAACTTTTGGATGATCTGAAAGCTCAATTGGAAGAAGCGATTGCCGAAGAAGCAGGAGCCGATCAAACAAATGCATCCGATGTGAAAGCTGCTGATGAAACTGCTACGACCGGAGACGATACCATCGATAACACACCCAAATAAGATAGCAATCACAGGCCGGAGTGATGGTGTATCTGTAACGCATCTTAGCTCCGGCCATATTAAAGGAAACAAAACAACAACTCAATGGGACTTCCTAAAGTAACGATAGCATTCTCCAACGGAAATCTTTTAAAAAACATTGCTGCCATTGATGGCATAGCAGGCATAGTGGGAACGGTGCAGACTGCCGGATTGATTGGCGTGGCAAAAACTGTTTATAACCTAAAGGATGCCGAAGGTCAGGGTTTCACGGCGCAAGCTGAACCTGATTTTCATCGTCATCTTTCTGAGTTTTATGCAGAGCTTGCCGGGAACCAGGAGCTTCACATCATGGGCGTGGAAGATACCATGACCATGACCCAAATGCTGGATAAGGATAATGCTGATGGTGCGGTAAAATTATTGCAGGCTGCACAGGGAAAGGTAAGATTGCTGGCAGTATTCAGGAAACCAGATGCTGGTTATGATCCGGGCAATGGATTTTTCGATTCGGACATTGCCACTGCACTTACAAAGAGCATCACATTCGGACAAGATCAAAATGCAAAATATAATTTTCTGCGTGTGCTGATAGAAGGAAGAATTGCGGCTGAAGGCGGTGCAATTGTAAATCCAAGCGCATCGGAAACGGATTATGCGGGTGTGGTAGTTGGAGGTTCACAAAATGACGGATCAGCATCTATCGGAACTGTATTGGGCCGTGCTGTAAAATATGGAGCCGAAATAAAAATTGGTAAAGTCGCTAATGGCCCTGTGCAATTGGATACCGTTTACATCGGTACGAAACTTCTTTCTGAATATGCCGGTCTCGAAGATCTTCACGACAGTGGAGTGATCAGCTTCATGAACCATCCTACCAAAGCTGGTTTTTATATCGGCATAGACAACATGGCAAATACCGGAGACTATAGATTGCTGGCACATGGCAGGATCATTGATAAGGCTGCGATCATAGCGGTTGCAACTTATGTAGATGAACTGGAAAGCGAGGTGGATGTAGATGCAGATGGCAAAATTGATCCGCTTGATCTCGCACACCTGGAAGGAAGAATAAAACAACAGATCAATGCAGGAATGGGTGATCAGATCAGCAAAGACGGACTGATCGTTTACATAGCACCAGACCAGGACATCATTAACGACGATTCTATAATTATTCAATTAAGAATTCGTCCTAAAGGATATACATCCTTCATTGACATTGATCTGGGATTAACCGCATAAACTGTATTATCATTCGCTATTTGAAAAAATAGCGACAAAAAATAAACTATGGCATTTAGTACAAAAGAATGCGCCTGGGCGCAAACCAGTTTAAAATTATTGGGAGCAACTATCAGCGGGCTTCGTGGTTTTGAATTCAAAAAAGCCATTGAAAAGGAATTGATTTTTGCCGCAGGTAACGAGGCCATTGATATTACAGAGGGTAACAAATCTGTATCGGGATCACTTACTCTTTTGAAATTTGAATTTGATAAGTTGAATGATGCTGCACAGGCAGCGGGATATGATGACATAACCGAAGTTCCTTTCACTGCTATATTGATTACCTGCGCTTTTAAATTAAATGCAACCTCCCCGGTTCGCATCATAGAAACACCATTAGGAGCTGCATTTACAGATTGCACCATTGCAATGCAACAAAATGCAAAGATGACAGAAGTGCCGCTTCCCTTCATCAGCCAAAAGATGACGCTGAGAAAACAATCCTGATAACGTAATACGCTCATTTTAAAACCACTGATATGATAGAAACAAACGCCAACAAATCCAGCCTGAAGGCAATCAAAGAACGGGAGAAAAAGGAAAGAGAAGACCTCACAAAAGGGAAATGTGAGTCTTACCTGAGAGAAAAGTATGGAGATAAAATATCAACCGCAGATCTAAGCAATAAGCATAAAGGTTTGTGGTTTCTTCCTGTACTTGACGAAGAAGAAAAGGTTGAAAAACTTCTTGTGCTAAAACCGATAGACAGAAACATTCTGTCTTATGCGAGCACCAAAATCCAGGACGAAGGCATTTATAGTTTTCTTGAAGCCGCCATGCGGGAATGCGCTATTTCTGAAGTAAGTGATATGGATATTTTCGACAACGATGATTACTTCATTCCCACAGCAAATTCTTTCCAGAAGATACTCGACGGAAAGAAAACGATGATGCTAAAAAGATAAAAGAAGCATCTGAAAAAGCTGATCTGTCCAGCATCGGCTTTTTAGAAACATTGCTCCAGTATTACTTACCAGGTCTTGATGTTTCTTCCCTGAGTGAAGCCGAGTTTATAGAAAAATGCGGTCAGTTATTGAAGATTCGAAACATGGAGCAATCTCAAAACGTAACTAACATTTTAAATAAAATTTTCGGTGAACAGTAACATTCTTGAATTCTTCATTAAGATGCGAGACCTGACGCCTCCGCAAATAGCGAAGACGGTAGAGAATGTTCGCAGGATTGAACGAACTGCGGAGATGGCAAACCGGACAGTTCAGGGAATAACGGACAGGATGCATACTCTCAGCAGCACTGATCCTTCAGCAGGTCCCATCAGAGGCATTCAGAAAATAACCGCTGAAGCCAAAAAATTAAATACGGAATTGGAGAAAACTGCCGGAGATGGAAGCAGCGGTTCCAGGAAAAGAGGTTTTCTCGGAATGGTTGGCAGATCACTGGCCCCATACATTGCAACGGCGGCAATAGGTGGATTTGCATTATCAAGCTTTAATGCGGCTGCGCAATTCGGAGCGCAGCAAAAAACATTTGAAGTATTAACCGGAAGCAGGAACCGGGGCGAGGATATAGCTAACCAGTTATTTCAACTGAAACAGCAAACTGTTCTCGGCCCTTCTGTATATAAGGCCGCACAAACCTTAATGGGATTTGGCATCAGCGATAAAGAAGTGATGAAAGATTTGAAGATGCTCGGAGATGTGGCAATGGGAGATGCTGATCGCTTTCAATCACTGGCCCTGGTATTTTCTCAAACAAGACAAGCTGGCCGCCTGACGGGTCAGGATTTGTTGCAATACATCAATGCAGGCTTCAATCCGCTCGGAGTGATGGTGGACAAATGGAAAGAGATGGGATTCCGGAAGCAATACACCGGCATTCAGCTAATAGAAATGATGCGGAAAGGATTGATCACTTCTCAGATGGTGACGAAGGCTTTTGAATTAGCAACAACTGAAGGCGGCAAGTTTAATCACATGCTCGACAGAATTGCTGAAACACCTTTTGGTAAAATGCAAATGCTCAAAGGCAAGTGGGCGGCTTTCAAGATTGATATGGGTAATATGATTACACCATTATTTTCTGAAATGATCGACGGTGCATCTAAAGCATTGGAATGGTTAAGCCCTCATGTAAGTGTAGCTGAAAAATTAATGGGAGAAAAAGCCACCATTGATGCCCTGGTAAGAAGCATTACCAATATGAATGAGGGCAACCAGATGAGGAAACAGTTATTGACCGACCTGGTGAATGATTATCCCGAACTGTTCAGCAAAATAGATATTGAGAAAATAAAGAACAGTGAGCTACTTACAATGCTAACCAACGTCAACCAGCAATATGAAAAAAGAATTTCTCTTGCGACAAATGATGCACTGATCAATGAATATACAACTGAGAAGAATGAGAGCCTGAAAGAAATGAAACGATTGATGGCTATGAAAGCACTTGCTGAGGCCCCGGATGAAGCCAGCCATCAGCTTGCTTTAAAGATGAGAACGTGGAGCGAAAGGTTATCATTTATGTCTCTTTCGGATATGAGAAATTATAATCCGGAAACTTCATGGGGACAGGGAACAATGGGTAATGTGAATTACCTGACAGGAAAGATTAATGATATAACAAGGCAAAACAATGTTGAAAAAGGACTGTATGCTATCGATGACCTTGTAGCATCCGGAAAAGTACCTAAAGGATTACAGGCCGAAGCGCAAAGAATGATGTCGTATGTACGCTGGTATAAGAACAATTGGAACAGATCATCGATCATAAGTAATCTGAGTGGATATGATTTTTCCAAATTCACATCGCTTCAAAATGCTGGCGGAGGTGATTCAGGAGACGGCGGAGGAACGATGGCTGGCGGAGGTGATTCAGGAGACGGCATCTCAAAAGGAATAACAGGCGGAGGGCCGAGAGTAATAAACATAAATGGAGTAAAGTTTACGGACAAGATCGAAATACATAATGCCAGCATGAAAGAAAGCCAGGATGAATTGGAACGGATGCTGGAAGAAATGTTTTTGAGAATACTTAACAGCGGAGCAAGCGTACAGTAGAAAGTCGGGAGTCGGGAGTCGGGAGTAAAAAAAAGAAATGAAAGATGCCAAATACAGCACTGGTAATAGATATAGTGGAGTTGTTTAAAAAAACTTTTGGCAAACAACCTTATGTCGTACCCGGACTGAGCAAAACAAATGATACGGTAAATCCATATAGGATCACTGATGATCAGAAAAAAAAAGAACAGCAGTTTACCGATAAAGGCTCTTTGATAAAGGAAACATTCAGGGGTGTAGAAGTGTTGCTACCGATTCGATTTTATGACGGCCCAAAATTATTGCAGTATCTCCCGTTTTGCAGCATCAGCGTCTCCGGAGGTAAAACAATAATACGGACACCGCTTGCAGAAAGGATTGGTACGGTGAAAGAAGAATTCAACCTGGAGGATTACAGTTTCAATATAAAGGGTTTTCTCATCAATGAAGGCAGAACCTTTCCCGAAGCTGAGATCATTCAGCTAAGAGAACTATACGAAGTGCAAAGGGCCGTTACCATTGAGAATGCATTGACCAATATTTATTTGACAAATCCAACATTGAAGCCTGACGAACAAAAAAGAGTTGTGATTTCAAAATTCGATTTGCCGGAGGTATTGGGCGGAAGACATGCAAGGCCGTTTACGATGACGATAGAGAGCGATACAGTTTTTGACCTTGAATTGGATAGTTAATGTTTGTAATGACAGCCAATATAATTATTGGGCCATACAAACCAGTAAAGCCTACTTCGGTGAAATGGTCGAGAAGCATTGACGATTACAGCGACACGGCAACGATCCAATTTCCTGCGATAGCGAGATTGAAAAGAGACGGCGATCAATATGAAATAGTTCAAACAGGATTGCAGTTCGAGGAGGGAATGACAGTTCAAGTTCTTTGCGGATATGATGGAAACAATTCTTTACGGTTTCAGGGTTTCATAAGGCGCATCAATTTCAGCGTTCCTATTGAAGTGGAATGTGAAGGATACAGTTACCAGTTACGAAAGATAGAAGGATATACTAAAAGTTATTCTTCAGTAACGGTAAAGCAGTTATTGAGCGACCTGGTAAAAGGTACAGACATCAAACTGTCGGATCAAATACCTGAGATTCCTTTGAAGAACATCTATTTTAAAAATGTAAAAGGAACGGATGTTCTTGATTATTTGAAAAAGAAATGTTTGCTGACGGTCTATTTCGATTTTGATATACTGTATGTGGGATTAAAAATGACTGAACCGAAAGCAACAGTAAAACACCGGCTCAATTGGAACGTGATCAAAGACAATGATCTGAAGTTTGAAAGCGGAAAAGAACTGGCGAAGGTGAATATACAAATTGAGAAAAGGACGGCGGACGGCACAAAGAAGAAAGCTGTATCAGGCATAAAAGATGGAAGTGTGAAGGTTTTAAAAATCCGGCACATATTCGACGAAGCTCTTTTAAAAAAAATTGCGGACGAAGAAAGAAACAAGCTACTGTTTAAAGGATATGAAGGAAAGATAACCGGGTTTTTGATTCCTTATGCAGAACCGGGGATGGCATCTAAAATAGACGACACCAGGTATCCGGAAAGAACAGGGACTTATTTTATTGAGAAAGTGGAAGGACATTTCAGTCAATCAGGCGGAAGGCAGATCATACAAATAGGAGCATTGTTAGGAACATGAACAAACGGGAACAAATAAGAGAGGCATTCCGTAAGATGGCTGCACACGAAGGGCCAGTGCAAACAAAATTAGTGCAGGTGACAAGTGTGGATGAAGATGAAATGACCTGCATAGTTCTGGACGATGATATTGAGATAAATGATGTGCGATTGCGGAACGTGCTGAATGATAAAGAAAGCATCAGCATTATACCTAAAATCAATTCGTGGGTACTGATGCAACGATTGGAAGAAGACGAGGACTGGATGGTAGTTGCGGTTGATGAGATTGATAAATATAGAATCGTTTGCGGTGAAATGGTCTTTGAAATGTTTGACGGAAAGTTCCTGATTCAAAACGGTGGAGAAAACCTGGGCAAATGCCTGGATGATCTGATAACTCAAATACAAGCCATCTATGCTCCTAAGAATACGGCGAGCATAACGGCCATTCAAACAAGACTTAAAACTTTTTTAAGTGGCACTTGACGCAACCAGATTGAAAGAATCAATAAAGACGGCTTACACGGATGCACAGAACAATGGTGGGGACGACCGTGATTCACAGCTTGATTATTTCTGTGAACAGTTGGCGAATGCCATAGTGAATGAAGTAAAAAATTTACATGTCAACTATCAAAACGGGCTTGTAGTGGGAAGTACGGCAGTGACAGGAACGATCAATCACACAGTACAATGACAGACCTTTTATTAAATATTGATGACGGCGATATGCAGATTTCGAATAATGATCTGGTTATTGACGTAAGCGACCAGCAACAACAGGAAAGGCTTTTATTAACAGAGAAGGGAAATGTAAAACAGTTCATTGATGCCGGTGTGGGAACATTAAAATTTCTTGAAGCAGAAGATAACGGTTCATTGCTAAGAGAGATCAATAATCAATTTGCTGCTGATGGAATGACCGTAAAACAAATCGGATTTAATGATGAGGGAAATATCATTCTAAATGCACCATATCAATGAAAGAGGTTAAGATACTTGACAGGCAAACATTCATTGATGTAGCAGCCCAGGAGTTGGGAGATCCGTCAAGGGCTTTGGAGATTGCCGATCTGAATGAAAGGAACGTTACGGATGAATTGGAAGCTGGTGAGGTGATCATCGTACCGGATTATGATTTAGATAAACGAAGCCTTGTAAATCTTTTTTCCGATGATGCAAACAAACCGGCCAGTGCCTGGACAACTCAGGAAAAAGAAGATGCAGGTGAAGGTGAAGGAATAGGATTTTGGATAATAGAAAATGACTTTGTAGTGCAATAACACAACAATGGCAAAAACAGTACAGGAATATTTCGATCAAATCAAAGGAGAAGCGGTAAACCAGGCGACACACGCTGGCAATAACGATGTGTTGAACATGCTCAATAACACAAGCCGGGTGGCAATATGGAAAGTTCTTTTTTACACAATTGCCTTCGGCATATTTCTTATTGATTCGCTCTTTGACTTATTCAGAAGTGAGGTTGATGATAAAATTAAATTGCTGAAACCTGCGACGCTTTCCTGGTTTGCAGAAAAAATAAAGACATTTCAGTTCGGTGATGATCTTGTACCGGAAACTGATTACTACGATAACACCGGACTGAGCGATGACGACATTGAAGCAAAACAGGTAATAAAGTATGCTGCGGCAATAGAACAAAATTTCAGCAATGGAAGGTTTGGAGTGAGAATAAAAGTGGCCGGTGAAGATGGCGGCGGCTCCCGGATCAAGCTGCCGGATGATCAGCGAGATGCGGCCATTGAATTTCTGAAGCGATTTAAGCCAGCAGGAACTTATTGTGAGCTTACTACTGATGATGCCGATTATTTAAAACTGATACTCCGGGTTTATTACAATCCTCTTGTGCTAAACGCCAATGGTGAACGCCTGGACGGAACGAATCCTACATCATTGCAAGATGCAATTGATAATCATTTAAAAAATCTTCCATTTAACGGAAGATTCAATTTAACAGCTTTGGCGGATGCTATGCAGTCAGTAGATGGGGTTCTTGATCCACGGATCATTTCGGCGCAAACAAAATTCGCTGCTTTACCATTCACAGAAGTGCAGGATGAAATAATACCGGATGCTGGCTATTTGAAAATTTATGATGAGGATACAGACTTAACAATTCAATGGTTACCTAAAAGTGCCGTATAACAGTTACGATATAAATTTTTACCGGCTGGCAGATTGGCTGATGCCTCGCTGGTTGAGAAAAGAAAGAGCAAGGATCATTTTCAAAGCATGTGTTTATCCTTTAGTTCTTATACATAATGCATTCATCCGATACAGAAATGCAAAGCTGTATGAAATGAAAATGAATTACCAGGTATGTTACCTGGAAGCATTTCTGAATGATCGGTTTGACTTCAGCCAACGACGCATTTATATTGACGATGCGGAAACGGCAGAAACAACTTACATCTATACAAGAGATGAAGACAAGCCATTGGATTTGTATGTGAGATCAGAAGATAGCCCGGATTTTCTTTATACAAGAGGCGAATCGATGGGTGATCTGTACAATGATTTTGTAGTGTGGGTTCCGGGAGATGTAGAATTTGATGAAGCTGAAATGAGAGCAATGATAGCAACGAAGCTGTGCGGTAAGAGATATAAAATTCAAATTTTTTAAATGAACAGGAGAATAGATTTTTCAAACTTGGGTGGTTACCCTTTAGCACAGGAAGACCTTGACTGGATGCAGACCAGTTACCGGAATGCATTTGCCAGCATTGCTTCCATGTTGGGCGATAAAGTGATCATTTCAGGAATGGATGAAGTGGGAGGTAATGTAAATGCAGGGTGGGTAGCTATCGGCGGAGAGCTATTGCCTTTCAGTGCCGGTGCAATTGGAACAGGTGAAATAATCATTGTAGAAACTCCGACGAGCCTGACATTTCATGACGGAAATGATAAGCCTGTATTGTTTGAAAGAATCGCACGGTTCGGTTCGCCTGGTACTTATGCTTATGCTGATTTCAGGAGAATGCATAACATTATCAATTTCTGGCAACCCGGAGACATAAAAACAAAGGTTGTTGATAACGCTTATATCGCCGCAAATTTTGACGTAAATGGATATGGACAAAATAATGAAACAGGATGGCGGATATTAAGCAAAGCATATCCGAGTGCAGCAGGTAAAGTGATGGTGAACATAGACAGTGCAGATGCTGATTTTGATACGGCAGGAAAAACGGGCGGTGCAAAAACATATACATTACTGAAAGCAAACTTACCTGCATCAGGGCTGAAGATACAAGTGCCTGGCGGTGGAAATTATTTCGTGAATGATACCGGAGGCGGAGGCGGTTTGTTATCGCTAAAAGGAGACAATGATAACAGCGTTGCAAATGGATATGTGATGACCGAAAATATGGGAAGCGGGACGGCTTTTGATAAGATGAATCCCTTTTTTGTTGTGCTTAAACTCATCAAACTATAATGGCACAAAGAGATACGATAAAACAATTCTTTGAAACCGGCGATAAACCAACGCAGGCGCAATTCTATCAGCTATTTGACAACATATTTTTTAAGGATGAAGGAATTGCAATAGCGAACATTACCGGATTAGTTGATGCATTAAATGCGAAAGCTGACCAGACTTCTGTAGCTCTTTTATACACGTACAAAGTGACTTTAAATGCTGACGGTACTTACGTCTTACCGATTGGCAATTTGATGGATAAGATAATAATAACACCGGCTGGCAACTCTAACATAAAAGTAGGAACGAGCGCAGGTGGTGAAGAAATAATGCCAGCCGATGATATAGCTGCAAGTGAAGACAGAATGATCAGTTGCGATATAATCGCCAGGGCAGATAAGACGATATATTTCTCAGGCATAACATCGGCAACAACGATTTTGATTTTCAGAAGAACACTTACATCGATCAATTAGTACTTATGAAAAAAATATTTTTAATCCTTTTTGTTCTTAGCTC
The DNA here is from genome assembly GCA_964392935.1 of uncultured Oleiharenicola sp. Classification (GTDB taxonomy): domain Bacteria; phylum Verrucomicrobiota; class Verrucomicrobiia; order Opitutales; family Opitutaceae; genus Lacunisphaera. The sequence goes on along the minus strand of CAYMSE010000396.1, from coordinate 11,070 downwards.
CGGCGTTGTAATGGCCCAGGGAGATGTGCATGGCAGACGATTAATTTCTGATTCTTCAATTTATCTGAGAGGTACACGCATTGACAGCATCAGTAATGATACTACGAATGCGGCAAACAGAACGAAAACGTTATTGAGTGCCGATGCTATTTACAAATTGGTTTCCGGATATTCAGGAAGCGGCGGGGTAAGTTCTTTGAATGGCAATACAGGAGCATTGACGATGGACACAAACTACATCAGTAATTTTTATTTAAAAGTTCGTTCAGGTTTGTCAGCATCGGGGCCATTAACATTTTCAAACGGAACATTTAGTATTTCACAAGCGAATGGTTCGACAAATGGCTATTTAAGTTCTACGGACTGGACAACATTTAACAACAAACTTTCTTCCATTGATACGAGTAATATTTCAAATTTTTATCTGAAGGTCAGAAGTGAATTACACGCAACAGCGCCATTGAGCTATAACAGCAGCACCGGAACATTTAGTATTTCGCAAGCGAATGGTTCAACGAATGGCTATTTAAGTTCTACGGACTGGACAACATTTAACAGCAAACTTTCTTCGATTGATACGAGTAATATTTCAAACTTTTATCTGAAGGTTCGTTCATTGTCCTCTTTAAATTTTACTACAACAGGCACATCAGGTGCTGCTACCGGAAGCTACAATAGCTCCACGGGAGTATATAGCATTAATGTTCCGAATTACAGTAATGGAGCAACAACGTGGAACGGCGTTATCGGAGGTACAAGTCAAACTACCACTTCGCAAAACACACAAATACCAAACACCAATCCTTCTATACAATGGCTCTACGTTGGAACAAATACATCGAATGATACTTTGCCCGACCTGGCTTCTAACAGTAACAGAATATTTTATTTTAAAAATCTCGGTACAGGAAATTTAGTAGTGCAAAGAAAAGGTACTGATACGCTATATGATGGATCAAAAGTGAGTTCTTACACGCTCTTACCTGGGCAATCTACATTTATTACTTCCGGGTCTTCCTACTGGAATGTTTATAATCCGCTTTCGGGAATGGATACCTCTTATATTTCAAATTTTTATTCTAAAGTCAGAAGCGAATTACACGCCACAGCGCCATTGAGCTATAACAGCAGCACCGGCACATTTAGCATTTCCCAGGCGAATGGTTCAACAAATGGCTATTTAAGTTCTACGGATTGGACAACATTTAATAACAAACTTTCTTCTATTGACACATCGAACATTTCAAACTTTTATTTGAAAGTTCGTTCACTGCATTCAGGTACTGCACCGATTACTTATAATTCATCCACCGGGGCTATTGGCATTACCCAGGCAACGACTTCGACAAATGGTTATCTAAGCAGCACCGACTGGAATACATTTAACAACAAACTTTCTTCGATTGATACGAGCAATATTTCAAACTTTTATTTGAAAGTAAGATCACTTCATTCGGCTGGAAGCGGAATTGGTTACAATAGTTCAACGGGAGTAATCACGAATACTGGGGTTATTTCTTTAAATGGAAACACAGGCTCCTTGACAATGGATACCGGATATATATCAAATTTCTGGTCAAAAGTGCGGAGCTTAATATCTGCAAGCGGGTTAATAACATATACAAATGGATCTATTGGAGTAAATACCGGCAACAGCAGACGCATTCCATACGGTAATTATGGCAATGGAGATTTAATGGCATCCGACTCAATGAGATGGTCAAATGGATCAATTCAGCTTCCATACGGATCTGTATTCGCCAATAATTATTATACTACCAATACGGGAAGCGTGGCAACTCCAGCTTCGGGTACAGGAGTATTTTATTCTAAAACAGATAAACTACCTTATTTCAAAAATAGTGACGGCACAGAAATATCTTTATCAGGTAGTAGCGGCTTTTCTTCTATTGGCACAATTGACGGAAATACAAAATCTGCGAATGGGCTTTCCTCCTCCGGAACCACATTATATGCGCAAACAGCAGATCATACTCATCCCGGCCTTCAAACTGCTTCTGATAAAGCATTTGTTGACAGCCTGAGAAGTCATTCCAGTTATATTATTCCGGATAAGACATCCGGGTATGATAGTTTATGGTGGAAAAAAAATGATTCAACAGGAGTTCCGAAAAGTATTAAGGTGTCGGCAGGAACATTTACAACGGTTTCAAAAGCAGGAACTGACTCAAATCTATTATATAGTATTGATGTCAACACTCAACGGTTTACGATGAATATTGACACCGTGGCTCTTTTCACATTTGGGGCTGGAGCGGGAAATGCAGGAGATACAGCAGCATTTTCAACATCATCTTTATATGGATCATTTTACGTTGGCCCGACAGATACTCTTGTAGTTACAAAAATGGTTGTTGTGATGCAAGGCACCAACGACACTCTTTCTGTGAGAGTTCAATGGAACGATTCACTAAATGTTGCCGGAACAAAACTGGTAAATACACCAAGCCCCGTTAATAACAACTATACAGGAAATTCGATCACTACGTTTGATAATTACAAAATACCGCCTGGCAATTTTGTCTGGTGTGATAGCCCTACAGTTGTTTCAGGAAGGAAACCAAAATACTTATCAGTAACATTAATCGGATATAAAAGCAGAAGGTTATGAGAAGGATAATTACAGTCATATTACTACTGTTGAGTTTAGCGTCTCAATCGCAGATCATAAGGGCGAATTCATTTTATACTCCATTTGCAAAATCGTCTTCGTTGCTTATTGGGTTAGTTGGTTACTGGAAATTAGACGAAAGTTCCGGAAATGCAACGGATTATTCGAGCAATGGCAATACCGGAACGGCAACCAGTATTACCTATTCGGTAACAGGTAAAATTAATACTGCATATCAATTTGATGGTTCTAATTCAAAAGTCGATATGGGTAATACTTCAAGCCTATCTCTTACTTCTACAGGCACAGTGAATGTTTGGATATATCAAACTGATAATACTAATTATAGCTATGTTGTTTCAAAAGAAAATACTGCTGCAAATACTAATGGATATTCTATTTCCATAGATAATGCAGGAGCAAATGTATTTTTTGAATTAGCAGATGCAAGCTCTTCTATTACCGGAAATACAGGAGCTATAAGCGCAAATGCATGGCACATGATTACAATGTCATGGGGAGGTGATTCATTAAGGGGATGGATAGATAATGTTCAGAAAGTATCAGTTCGTCAAACAATTACTCCTGTGTCTAATGTAAAAGATTTTTGGCTTGGAGTAAGAGGTTATGATGGACTCGGAGTTTTTTTCACTGGTATTATAGATGAATGTGGTGTATGGAATAGAGGATTAAAATCAGCAGGGGTTGATTCTTTATATAATGCAACGGCCGGAAAAGCATATCCGTTTTCATTATTATTTCCAATACGTTCTTTGAAATTCAGCCAGTCTCCAAAGTCAGAACCTACTGCGGTTATAGTTCCGATGAATAATCATTTTGCTGATCTGCCTAAAAATAAAATTGCAGCATGAAAAAACTACTTACAATATTATTTTGTGTATTGACAATTTTTGTCAATGCTACAAATATAAGGTTTAGTTACAATCACACATGGTTACATCCATTTGCAAGCAAGTGGTATGTAGATAACACAGCGGTCGGTAGTTCAAATTCGGGAAGCATTAGTAATCCCTGGACATCTCTTGCCTCTATTACTTGGGGTTCCATAGCTTCTGATGATTCTGTTTTATTAAAAGCAGGAGATACATTCAATGAAAAATTTACGATAGGTGCAAGTGGAACCAGCGGCCATCCTATCATTATTGGAAGATATGGAAGCGGTGCCAATCCTGTTATAACAGGGTTCAGCTCTGTTTCATCATGGACAAACGTTTCAGGGAACATTTGGGAAAGCACGTCGGCGGTTAAGAGTTCAGCGCTTATGCTGAATATGGTAACAGTTGGCGGAACATTTCAGGCGATTGGTCGCTATCCTAAAGTAACTGCAAGTAATGGAGGTTGGCTTACTACCACAACAAATACATGGAGTGGCGGTTCTGCGCCGTGGACAGGAAGTGTAAAAGGCGTTTTAGCCGGATCGGTTGACTATACAGGTGGTGAAGTGGTAATGAGAAAAAAGCATTGGGTAATAGATAGAGCTACGATAACATCTCAATCATATTCCGGTGGAAGTATTACAGTAAACTTTACTCAAAATGCTTCTCTCTTTAGCAATACTGAATATCCTATTCAAAACGGATATGGTTTCTTTTTTCAGAACGATGCAGACGCCTGTACCATTCAAAATGATTGGTATTACAATACATCTACAAGGAAATTAGGAATGTATTCATCCGGATCTCCGTCAAGCGTGAAGGTGGCGGCTATTGATACATTGGTATTAATTCCTTCAAGATCATATCTCACATTTTATGGATTGGATATCACGGGAGCAAATGCCTGTAATATTTATGCAAGCGGATCATGCAGCAATTTAACTTTCGATCATTGCAACATCAGTTACGGTGGTGGTCAGGCTTTCAGGTTTGCCAATGGCATCACCAACACGACAATTCAGTACAGCACTATTGCTTATATGAGTAGTGATGGCATTAATGCCGGGAACGGCTCAAACTTTACCTGCCAGTACAATACTATTCACGATATTGATATGATTGCCGGAATGGGTCAGGGTGGAGATGGTGACGGGTTCACAATTCAGACCTATGGTTCGTCGGCGTTAATACAGTACAATGAACTTTATAACTGCGGTTACTTAGGTATTACAATGAATGGAAGTAATTGCACAACGCAATACAACTATGTTCATGAATTTTGCCAGATAAAAGATGATGGCGCCGCTTTCTACACTTATGACGCAGATGTGCCTGGTTCGTCAGGTTCAAATAGACAATACTTAAATAATCTCGCAATTAACGGAGGCGGCATTGCTACTGATTATGGAACGGACGGACAACCCTCTGCTGTCGGGTTTTATCTGGATGGAAGCGCTTCGTACTGTAATGTAAAAGGTAATACAGCGGCAAATATCTGGGGAACTTGTTTTCATTCCAATTCTCCAACGTATGATACTATCATAAATAATACTTTTTACAACGGCAGAATGTCTCAGTTCAACATAACCGAGTATTCTGTAAATGTTCCCAGTAACATTATTTCAAAGCACAATATCATGTTTGCAAAGGATTCGAGCCTTACAGCAGATTTTCAAAGAAGAAGTTCCTCTATCTCAAGTTGGGGAACATTTGATAGTAATTACTACTGTCGCCCAATATGGGAACCAAGCGGTGTTACTTCTACCGGTTGCAATAATGCTTACACATATCTTGGTTGCGCTGCGGGAGCTGTTATTGAACGATTCGATATTCTATCCGGGAATGGGCCTGATTACTCTTTAGATACATGGATAACCAACTCAAGTCAGGACGCACACTCGAAGAAATCACCAAAGACAATTACGAGTACTGATTCTTTGAAATTTGTATATAATGCAACTAATGCAAACGTTGAAATTTCATTAGGAGCAACTTATTTCGGGCCTGATTCTACCGTTTATGACGGTTATATAACGCTTGCACCATATACTTCTTCGGTGTTGATCTACAGATCAGCATTCACAACGTTATATGATACTTCAAGCATTTTCAGATATATCCCTTCCAACTTGAGATTTACATATAACAATCCGGTTCGGGACTTTCTTACAATGAATATTCCATCGGGAAGCAGACAGTCTGTAATGTTTGACCTGAGCGATATATACGGCAGGGAATTTATTAAAAAAAAAAGTTCAGTTGGAAAGGGGAATGAATGAAGTAAAGTTTGATATGAGAAGGTTGGCGAGTGCGGTGTACATTTTAACTATGACAGGCAACTATGACAGAACTGAGCATTTTAAAATTTTGAAAATAAACTTATGATCGGCAAACCATTTATTTATCTATTTGACAGTGCCAGCTTTTCAACATTCATCGGAGGTATAATCACCGGACATGAATTAGCACTTCTTTTAGGAGGAATTGCTTCCGTATGTGCTGCCCTGAATCACGGTTATGACTTCATCAAAAAGATTAAAAAAAATAAAAAAACTCAATCATGAAAAACTTTTTCCAAAACATCGGGAAGACTGAGATCAGAAACATTCTTGCAGTGGTTATCACAGTAGGTTGTTTTATTCTTTTATACTTGCTTCAGATCAAACCCATTCCTGCCGAAAATCAGCATGTTCTTGATATAGCCATAGGCTTTGTATTTGGAGGAGCATTGGCGGGAGTAGTTGGATTTTACTTCGGAGCAAGCAAAACAACAGGCAAGCCTAATTCTTCTGATGACAAAACTAACGCACAATGATACAGCGTAATTTATCTAATTGCATTCTTGCAGTTGTAGTCAGCATCCTGCTAATTGTTTTGTTCAGCATCATGCCGGGATGCGGCAGCGTAAATAAGGCGAAACAATCGGAATCTATGTCGGTTGATTCAACTCATGCGATAAAATCGAAGACGGATATTCACCGTGCAACCGATAGCACTAATCTTAAAACTGAAAACAGCTTTTCCGGGAAAACTTTAACTGTAGAATTTGACACTTCAAATTTCGTCATTAACTCCAATGAATTTACAACCGGGGTTACTAAAGTTCCGGCAGGCGTAATATACAATTCTGATTCGGGAACATTTAGAATTGAATTTGGAAATGCAATTCCTAAGAAGATAACGGTAAAGGATTATAGCATCAATAAAAAAACTGATTCAACTGCTACACATTCTTCTGATACCAGCAATTTCAAAAAATCTGATAGCAAAGCGACTAAAATGGTCGCAAAAGACTCTCAATCTACTACCGAAAAAACTGGCCGATCTACGATATGGATTTGGTTTATAGTTGTGCTGGCTGCATTGGCAATTATTTACAGGTACAGATGGCAAATTCTTGAACTATTTAAAAAATAAAAACTATGGTAATAGCAATCTTAATTACGGCAATCATCTCCGGTGGAATCATGTATTTCGTCGGAGCAAATAATCCTCCTAAACCTATCGCAAAAAAATTATTGGCAAAGTGGAACGGCAAGCTATGACGATCTGATTAATCACCTTAAATAGTGCAAGATGTCTGTAAAAAATTTTTATCCTGAATTGCCTGATACTACTTATATCAAGACGGTTATTACGATGCCCGAAGTAGTTTCATTTGCAAAAACGCTGAAAAGCAAATATACTACTGATGCTTTGGCTATGGCCTATGCAATATTTAGGAATGAAAGTGCAAATGGAACGAGAGGCGTAAATAATAATTATGCAGGCATTCAGGCAGACGATGCTCGTTGGCAAAATTTACCCGGCCAGCCAGTTGCCACTACTCTGAAAGTTGATAGCGGCAAAGCCCTTCGTCGTTTCCTTTGTTTCGATGCGAGCGACGGTTATAAAATATCTTTTGAGTTGTTATGCATCAAGGTAACTGAACGCCAAATGACAACTGCCCACGATTATTTCAAAAAGTGGGTAGGAAATGAAAATCAGCCCGACCAGGCAGTCAAAAACTTTCAGTCAATGCTTTCGCAAGGAAAAAGGATTTTCTCATGACGGATATATCTATTCCTATGAAAACTTTTTCATATCAGATGAATTAGGATTAACGGGCTGGAAGTTTCCACTCCGGCCCTTATGTTGTTTGAGGAGATAAGCGACCAAAACAACATACTATGAAAATTAAAATGAAAACGCCGATCAGCTTCTACGGCGGTAAACAGAAGCTATGTTCTCTCATTCTTGATCTAATTCCAAAGCACATCCTCTATTGCGAACCCTTCGTGGGTGGAGGTGCTGTGTTCTTTTCAAAAGAACCTTCAGAAGCTGAAGTATTAAACGATACTAACAGCGAACTGATCAACTTTTATAAGGTTGCCCAAAGCAAGTATTTTCGACCTGGAGAGGATAATCATCTCCACACTTCACAGCCGAAGGCTTCACAACGATGCAAGCATTATTTACAACAATCCTCATCTTTTCGATGAAATAAAAAGGGCGTGGGCAGTGTGGGTGTTATCCAGCCAGAGCTTTTCATCAATAATGGATGGCTCATGGGGCTATGATAAGAAGGGAAACACAACTACCCAAAAGATCAATAACAAAAGAAATGAATTGACCGGCCACCAGCTTGCAGCCAGACTTCAAAACGTCCAGATTGAATGCGCAGACGCTCTCTATATTATTCAAAGCCGGGATACAGCCGAAAGTTTCTTCTATTGTGACCCTCCCTATTTTAACAGCAATTGTGGTCATTACGATGGTTATTCTGATAAAGACTTTGAATCGCTTTTGCAAGTGCTATCCGCAATAAAAGGGAAATTCCTATTAAGCAGTTATCCAAGCGACCTGTTGACAAGATTTGTCAACAAGCACAAATGGGGCCAGCGATCAGTTGAGCAGCGTATAAGCGTTAATAAAGGCTATGGAAAGAAGAAGATTGAAGTATTGACTGCTAATTATCCTTTATGAAATACCCGGACGATTGGAGTGTTTGCCAACTCTCACAATCACTGGCATTGCTGCCGTTGTCCGGGCATATTTCGAGGAAATAAGCGCAAGAACGAATACATGATTATGAGAGTTGGCGGTTCAAATATAGGGCTTAAATTGGGCTGAGAAAAGCCTTAAAAATCGCTTGTATCAAAATTGCAGAAATTAGGATATTTTAAATTTCTTTGTTGGATAAACGAAATTTCCGGTCTTAAAAAAGCCATCCCGATTAATGGGACGGCTTTTTCAATTCATTCAAATGAGTTCTTAACTTTTACGGAATGCCCATTTGATCAGTTCTTTCCAGGTTGGTTTTTTGCCATACATTAATATGCCGGTACGATAAATTTTGCCGGCGAACCAGGTAGTGAACATAAACCCGCCGATAAGAAGCGCCATAGATAAACCCAATTGCCACCAGGGAACAGTGCCGGGCACACCGTAAGGAATCCGTGCCATCATGACGATGGGAGAGCTGAAAGGAATAATACTTCCCCAAAAAGCTACCGGGCCTGTTGGATCATTGATGGCGGTAGTCATCAGGAAAATAGAAATAATAATGAGCAAAGTGATCGGGAAACTTAGTGATTGTGCTTCTCTCACATCTTCATTGACGGCGCTGCCAATGGCTCCGTATATGGAAGAATAGAAAAAGAAACCGGCCAGGAAATAAAAAGCAAAACAAAAGAGGATCATTGGCAGATTGATACTGGTAAATACCTGTTGTACACTTCCGATTAATGAATTCACTCCGGCGGCACTGCCTGAAACTTTTGTGACGTTATAGATAATAAAAACAAAAGCGATCCACAAACAGAATTGAGTAAGCGCCACCAAAGCAATCCCTACGATCTTTCCCAGCATCATCTGAAAAGGCTTGACCGAGGAAACAATGATCTCTGCAATACGATTTGTTTTTTCTTCCATCACCCCCATCATCACTTGTGAGCCATAGATGAGGATTATAAAATAGATCAAGAAGCCGCAAGCCATGCCGATCATGTTTGCAAATTTTGCATCAGCTTTAGGATCTGTAACATTGGTAAAATGAATCCCTAAACGGCTTGATAAAAGAATACGTTGTTTGGTAGCATCAATTTTCAGGCTGTCATTTTTGACCTCATCCCATATTCTGTTCAGTTTTGTTTCTATAAAGGAAGTAGTACCGGGACCGTAAGATTTTTTTGCCCGTAAATTGATAGCACTATCACCTTTCTGCCAATTTAATGCGGGAATAATGAGGTATGCATCAAACCCCGCAGTATCATAATTGAATGCTTGTTGTCCGGGTTTTGATTTTAAAAGTGTAAATGTAGATGAAGGATCCAGTGCATTATGCTTATCCAGTAAAGCCTTTGTAAAATAGCCGGACGAATCTATAACAGCCACATGCAGGTTGGCACGGGTCTTTTCAGCAATATAGCCGGTGCCGAATATCAATCCCAGGTAAAGCAGCGGGAAAAGTAATGTGGCAATAATGAAAGTCTTTTTGCGAACCCGGGTCAGGTATTCTCTTTTAATTATAAGCAGAATTTTATGCATAAAATTTTTATTTCGTGTGAAGAAGTTGGTAATTAAACGTTTTGAAACTGCCTCGCAGATGGCGTTCCTTCCACGAGGCGGATGAAGATATCATTCAATGACGGCAAAATCTCATTGAAGGAATGGATCGTTGCTCCCTGCTGTATGAGATATTTTAAAACATCATTAGGTGTACTGCCTTCCCGGATCCGCACTATGGAATGATGATCCTGAGTACCCAGCATTTCAAAAGGAGCGTCTCCATTCATTGAAAGCGGCATCTGTTCCATACCAATACTGAAAAGATTTTCTTTAAAATCCTGTTTTATTTTCTTTACCGTTCCGTCCAATATTTTTTTCCCTTTATTCACCAACGCAATATGATCACAGATCTCTTCTACCTGTTCCATGCGGTGCGTACTGAAAATAATTGTGGAGCCTCTTTGTGCAAGGTTGAAAATCTCATCTTTGATAAGATTACTGTTTACAGGATCCAGGCCACTGAATGGTTCATCAAGAATGATCAGTTTTGGTTCATGCAGCACTGTGATGACAAACTGCAATTTTTGGCTCATTCCTTTGCTCAGGTCTTCCACTTTTTTATTCCACCAGCTTTGCATTTCTAATTTTACAAACCATTGCTTGATCTTTTCCATGGCTTCGGACCGGCTTAGTCCTTTTAGCTGCGCTAAATACAAAGCCTGCTCACCGATCTTCATCTTTTTATACAAGCCTCTTTCTTCAGGCATATAACCAAGATGGATCACATCATTCAACGGATCGAACTTCTTTCCGTCAAGAAAGATTTCTCCTTCATCGGGGAAAAAAATTCCTGTGATCATCCGGATCAGCGTGGTTTTACCGGCGCCATTCGGACCCAGCAAACCATAGATGTTTCCTTTCTCTATTGAGAGGCTGATGTCATCCACAGCTTTTTGGGTAGCAAAATATTTTTTCAGATTGTGTAGTTGGAGAATAGACATAGAGAGAAAATTAGTTACTCAAATATAGCATACAAAACTACTCCAGAATGTA
>CAYMSE010000395.1:0-3760 GCA_964392935.1 uncultured Oleiharenicola sp. | reverse complement strand
TTCGGGGCGGACGTTGAAGCGCACGTGCAGCAGGTTGCCGAGGCCGCGACTGATGTAGAGGCGGCGCCCGCCTCCCACGTCGAATGCGCCGGCGGTGTAGCGCTTGTTGCGCACGGGCACGAAGGGCGGCGGCAGGAACGGGGGCTTGCACTGGCCGCCGTGGGTGTGTCCGCCCAGGATCCAGCCGCGGTAGCCGGCCCACACCGGCAGGTCGCAGGCGTCGGGATTGTGGCACAGCACGATCGCCGGGACGCCGGGTTTCAGCGTCTGCAGGGCGGCGGTGGGTGCGAAACGGTGGGTCCAGAGATCGTCGCAGCCGACGAACTGCAGGCCCCCGAGTTCGGCCCGCTCGTTGCGCAGGACGGTGCAGCCGTTCTCCCGCAGGATTCCGGCGACTTGTTCCGCGACGAACGGGTCGGCCCAGCTCAGGCCGTAGTCGTGGTTGCCGAGGATGGCGACGGTGCCTAGGCGGCCGCGCGGGAAGTGCCGGAAGAGGACGCGGGCCTGCTCGATCACGCGCGGGCCGGCGTAGGTGACGGAGTCGCCGGTGTGGACGACGAAATCCGGCTGCAGCGCGGTGACCGCGGCGAAGGAGCGGCGCACATAGTCGTCCTCCACCTGCGGGCCGACATGGATGTCGCTCAGCTGCACGAGCGTCCGGCCGGCGAGGTCCGGCGGCAGGTGCCGGATCGGCATGAGACGGTGAGTGATCTCAAGCCACTCTGGCTCAATGCGCCAAGCATAGAGGCCGGTAAATGCTGCTGCCCCGGCCAGAGTGCCCAGGAAACGCCGACGGGTGATAGGCGATTTCACGCGAGAGTAGCGGTGCCGGCTACCGGGCTTCACGATCCTCCCACTTTGCGATTAGCTCCATTGCGGCCGAATTGACCGATGATGGAAAGCGAGTCCCGACCCGAGGATCCATGACGTTTCCACCGAAACCGGTCTCCTCGTCTTCGTTGACTCGGACAAACTCCTTGAGGCGCAAAAGGTATTCACGCGCGTTCCATTTCTCCAAGTTCCAAAGCGCCATGATTTTTGCGAAGCCGAATCGATGCGAGGCGATGAAATCCCAATTGCGGTCGCGCGCCGGTGTGGAGTCGACGCAGGCCAGTGCGCGCACCGCGGAGATCTGAACGTGAAAGTCATCGGCATTCAGGAAGGGATCGAGCAGCGGCAACATGTCCGAGGAACCGCAGTAGCGGAAGCTCTCCAGGGCTGCGTGCTGCAGGAAGAACTCCTTGAGAACTTCGGGATCGCCGTCGGACTTTCCAGGCAAAGCAGGCGCGAGGGACAGATGTTCGCGCATAAAGTGTGAGAGGGTCTTGGAATCGAACTTGTCGCCATGAAGCCGGTTAAAGATGGCAGTCATGGTCAGCTCGTACACGTCCTCTGGTACGACGGCTTGGTGATAGCTGTGTCTATATGTGGCATTCACTCCGTCTGAGATAATCTTCGCCCAACCGGTTTCCGGTGTCGCGATGAGGTAAACGCCCGGTTTCGTCGTAGCCCTTAGGAAGAGATAGTATGTCAGCGTAGGGTTGAACCGGAGGCTTAGTTCGTCGGTCCCCGCTGAAATGCTGCCAATCGAGAGCAGCGAATACCCATTGATCTCAATCTTCCTTGGCGTCGCGCGCCCAGCCAAGTGTTTGAGTACTTTGGCGCTGAACCGCTCGGGCGTACTCTTCAGAATGGAGACCTTAACAAAGGAATCAGCATCGGCGATCACCTTATCCATCCACGGTTCATCCCACGTCGTCGCGCACAGGCGGGATACGACCGTCATGAAGACGAACAGCATCCAACCGCTTAGCTTCATGGTTAGTGCCGAAATCAGAGCAGCGTCTGCTGGTCGCCGGCGGCAGCCTTGAGGCCGATGGCGTGGTAGCCCTTGGGCGTCAGGACGCGGCCCTGCGGGGTGCGGGCGAGGTAGCCTTCCTGGATGAGGAAGGGCTCGTGGACCTCCTCGAGCGTGTCCGCCTCCTCGCCCACGGCGATGGCGATGGTGCCGAGCCCGACCGGGCCGCCCTTGTAGTTGTCCGCCATGAGGCGCAGCACGCGCTTGTCCATCTCGTCCAACCCGGCGGCGTCGATCTCGAGGAGCTCGAGGGCGGCGGCGGCGACCGGCTGGGTGATCTTGCCCTGGGCCTTCTCGGAGGCGAAGTCGCGGACGAAGTTGACGAGGTTGTTGGCGATGCGCGGCGTGCCGCGGGCGCGGCGGGCGATCTCCTGCGCGCCGCCGGCGTCGAGCTCAACCTGGAGCAGGCCGCAGCTGCGGCGCACGATGCCCTCGAGCGTCGGGCGGTCGTAGTAGTCGAGGCGCGTGTTGAGCGTGAAGCGCGAGCGCAGCGGTGCGGTGAGCAGGCCGGAGCGCGTGGTGGCGCCGACAAGGGTGAACCGCGGAATCGAGAGCCGCACGCTCCGGGCGTTGGGGCCCTGGTCGATCATGATGTCGAGGCGGAAGTCTTCCATCGCCGAGTAGAGGTACTCCTCGACCGTCTTGGGGATGCGGTGGATCTCGTCGATGAAGAGCAGGTCGCCCTCCTCGAGGTTGGTGAGCAGGCCGGCGAGGTCGCCGGCCTTCTCGATGACCGGCCCGGAGGTGACGCGCACGTTGCGGCCGAGCTCGTGGCCGAGGATGAACGCGAGCGTGGTCTTGCCGAGGCCCGGCGGGCCGGAGAGCAGGATGTGGTTGAGCGACTCGCCGCGGCGCTTGGCGGCGCCGACCATGACCTTGAGCCGCTCGACGGTCTTGGCCTGGCCGGCGAAGTCGGCGAAGGAGAGCGGGCGCAGCGCGGCCTCGGTCTGCGACACGGGCGCCGTCAGGGCGGTCGTGATGAAGTCGGTGCCTTTCCGGGGCGGTTTGTCGGGCGAAGGCATCTTAGTTAACCACGAAGGACGCGAAGAACACGAAGGGATACGGGGGGTTGGACTTCGTGGGCTTCGGGTCCTGCGTGGGGCAAATTCAGGGTTATTTCCATTCCACGTCGGCGCCGAGGGAGCGGAGATTCTCGACGAAGTGGGGGTGGGCGCGGCGGATGGTGTCGGCGTTCTTGACGATGGACTTGCCCGGGATGCTGGCGGCGACCATGTAGAGCGCGACGGCGGCGCGGATGATGTACGGCGCCTCGACGGTGGTCGGGCGCAGCGGCTTGGCGCCGAAGACCGTGATGCGGTGCGGATCGCTGACGACGACGTGCGCGCCGAACTTCGAGAGCTCCGGCATCCAGGTGAAGCCGCCCTCGTAGACCTTGTTCCAGAACATGACGGCGCCCTTCGCGCGCACCGCCAGCGCGATCATGCAGGGCAGGAGGTCGACCGGGAAGTACGGCCACGGCGCGGCCTCGATCTTCGGCAACAGGTTCGTCGTGAACGGTTCCTCGACCACCAGCTTCTGCCGGCGCCGCACGATTGCCGTGTCGCCCTCGTGCCCGATCTTCACGCCGAGCTTGGCGAACGAGCGGGTGATGAGGTCGAAGTGGTGCGGGAGGGATTTCCGCACGCGCACCTCGCCGCCGGTGATGGCGCCGAGGGCGAGGAAGGTGACGACCTCGTGGTGGTCGGTGGCGATGGTGAACACGCCGCCCTTGAGCGCCTTCACGCCCGTGACCGTGAGCTGGCTGGTGCCGATGCCGGCGATCTTCGCGCCCATCGCGGCCAGCACCGCGCAGACATCCTGCACGTGCGGCTCGCTCGCGGCGTTGAGCAGGATCGACTGGCCCTCGGCGAGGACGGCGGCCATGACGAAGTTCTCCGTCGC
>CAYMSE010000394.1:0-5350 GCA_964392935.1 uncultured Oleiharenicola sp. | reverse complement strand
CACGTGGCTGCCGACCTACCTCAAGGAGCAGCACCACCTCACCGGCGCGATCGCCAACTTCTACGCCGGGCTGCCGCTCTTCCTCAGCATCTTCGGCGACCTCTTCGGCGGCTGGATCACCGACGTCGCCACGCGCCGCTTCGGCCTCCGCGGGGGGCGGAGCGGCGTTGGCGCCGTCACCTACGTGCTCGCGGCGGCCGGGCTCTTCGCCGTGCCGGTCTCGTCGAATCCGCACGTCGCGATGGCGTGCCTCGCCCTGGCCGTGGCCGCGACCATGACCTCCCTCGCCGCCGCGTGGACGACCTGCATCGAGGTCAGCGGCAACCACACCGCCATCGTCGGCGCGACGATGAACTCCGCCAGCCAGGCCGGCAGCTTCTTCTGCCCGCTGCTCGTCGCCTACTCGCTCGAGTGGTTCGGCACCTGGAACATCACGCTCTACGTGATGGGCGGGCTGTTCCTCCTGGGCGCGGTCTGCTGGCTCGTGATCGACCCGCGCCGGAAGGTTTTTGCCGAATGAATCGTCGTTCCCCGTTCCCCATGCGCCGCGTTCTGCTCCTCCTGCTGCCCTCCGTGGTGCTCGCCGCCCCGGCCCCGGTCTGGCGTCCGTTCTCCCCCGACAGCCCGTGGAACCTGCGCATCCCGGAAGGCGCCGCGCCGGACCGCGACTCGGCGGCGCTCATCGACGACCTCGCCTCGCGCGGGCCGTGGCGCGTGAACATCCACGACTGGTCCATCCCGGTCTATTTCGTGGACGCCGCCACCACGCCGAAGCACGACGTGGGCGACTCGCGCCCCGGCGTGTACGGCGCGGGCTTCGGCTTTCCCCGGAGCATTCCCATTCCCGCCGACGCCGTCGCCTCGCCGCCCGTCGGCCCCGAGAGCGACAACCACCTCAGCATTGTCGACCGCCAGCTCGGCGTGGAATGGGGCATGTGGGCCGCGCGGCGCGACCGGGACGGACGCTGGTTCACCGGCCTCGGCGCGGTCACCGACCTGCAAGGCACCGGCGTGGCCCCGCCCTGGTTCTCCAGCCCGCGCGAATTCGACGCGCATCGGGCCCGCGCCAGCGGCTTCCCGCTCGTGGCCGGGCTCATCTTCGTCGACGAGATCCGGACCGGCCGCATCGACCACGCGCTCTGCTTCGCCTACGACCACTGCCGCAGCGGCCTGTTCGTGCCGCCCGCCAGCACATCGCAGGTCACACAGCTCGAGGCGATCGATTCCCGCGGCATCCCGATGGGCGGACGCATCCAGCTCGATCCCGCCTGGGACGTCGAACACTCCGCCCTGTCCCCCGCCGGCAAGGTCATCGCCCGTGCCCTCCAGGAATACGGTGCCTACTGCGGCGACTACGCCGGCGCCAACGTGCTCTACGCCGAGAACTCGCCCGCGGCCGTCGCGGCCTGGCAGGGGCTCCTCTCCGAGGAGGACCTGGCGCAGGTGTTCACGCCGGACTTCATCCGCCGGCATTTTCGCGTCCTCGACCTGGGCAATCTCCTGCCCGGACAAAATCTCCACCGCCCGCCACCCTACCTGCTCGAATTCTCCGTAAATGGTCGGCCGGCGCGCATCGACCAGTGGGAGCGCACGATCGAACTGGCGGATACCGCCGCCCCGGCGGTGCTCCGGTGGCGCACGATTCCCCGACTCGGCCGGTTGCGTGTCGGGGATCAATTTCTCAAATCCGACCACGCCGTGCCCGTGCCGGCGGCGGGCGCCACGGTCGAGGTGGTGACCCCGGATGGCGCGCGCAGCGCCTGGCGGGTGGTGCCGCGCCGGGATTAGGGCAGTTTAAGCAAAGATTGTTGCCGCCATCCCATGTAGGTCGGGGTTCATCCCCGACTGTCGGGCGCAAGGCCCGACCTACAGGAGCGGCTATGAAATTCCTAAACTCGCCCTACGCCTTCGGCGCGTCGATCCCGCACCGCCGGTCCAGCGAGAAGCGTCCGGGTCCGGCCAGCACCAGCAGCAGGTACACGAAGGCCCACGCGAACGGCATCTCGCCGGCGTTCGGACCCGAGAAGCGCATCTGGTGGTGGAACGTCCATGCCACCATCATCGTGATGAACAGCCCGAGCGCGTGCAGCCGCGTCGCCAACCCGAGGATGATGGCCATCGACCCGAAGGTCTCGCACCACGTCACCAGCACGTAACTGAGCTCCGAGCTGATCCCGATGTAGTTGGGAAACGTGTGGAATTCCTTTTGCGCTCCGGCCAGGGAGAAGAGGTTGGGCACGCGCATGCGCTCGTCGGCCCAGCCGGTGAGTTTGCCCCAGCCGTGGAAACGGATCATCAGGACCGAGGTGGAGACGCGCAGCAGGAGCAGGCCGAGGTCGGGCGAACGCGGGAGCCACGACAGGCCGAGGAATTTCTTCATGACGTAGGGGGTTCGTCCGACAAGCGGACGCGGGGGGTTGTCCTTCCCTACCCGCTTCGGCGGCGGCGTCAAACGGCCGCCGCGTCATGCCCGGCGCTCACAAGCCCTGACGCCAGTCGCGGTCGAAGCCGCGGCGATGCGAGCGGCGCGACGCATCGCCGTCATCCCAGCGATCGTCGCGATCGCGGCGCCCGTCGATGCGCGGCGGTTGCGCCGGGTTGAACGACGGCAGGTTCACCACGGGGCCGGAAAGGTTGCCGGCCGGATTGCCCGAGGGCGTCGAGTATGGCGGCAGCGGCGTGGCCCAGAAATCGTAGCTGATGGGGCCGAGGCTCGGCGGATAATAGTGGCGGTAGCGCGGGTACCGCAGGCCGGTGAACAACGGATAGACTTCAGTGACGCGTTCCTGCGCGGCCAGGAATTCCTCGCGCTCGGCCGCGCGGGCGACCGCCTCGGCCTCCCGGCGGTTCTTCTCCAGCTGCTCGTTCAGCTGCATCCGGGCGATCGTGAGCGGCTCGACCACCGAGACGCCGGGATAGCGGCGCGCGAGGTCCTCCCAGAATGTCACCTGGTAGGCGAAGGGGGCGTCCTTGAAATCCGGATCCGCCAGCTTGCGGTCGCGCAACGCCGTGCCCTCGGCCACCAACTGCTCCCGCCGCGCTGTGCGCTCGGCCCGGGATTTCTCCTCGCGAGCCTCCAGCGCTGCCTGTTCCTCCGCGGTGCGCAACGCGACGCGGGTCACCGTGTCGCCCTGCAACTCCACCTCGCCCTGCTGGTAGTAAAGCACCTGGCGGCCATCCTGCACGGCCCGGCCGCGCGGGGCCCCGAGCGTCGCGCGCACCTCGGCAAGCGTGTCACCCGGCTGGATCTCGGCGGCACTCGCCCCCAGGGCGGCGCAGGCCACGAGGATCACGTATCGGCTGGTGCGGTTCATGGGTAACTGGGACCGCAAAAAGATACCTTGGTTCACCCTGAAATCAACCCCGGTCTCGCCGGCGGCGCCCGCGAATCCGGATTGAACCGGCGGCGTGGGCGTAGCATCCCGGTCGCATGCGAATTCGAGTCCTCGCCACCGGCGGCACCATCGACAAGGTCTACTTCGACGCCGCCAGCACCTACGACGTCGGCGACCCGCAGGTCGGGCCGCTCTTCAAGGAGGCCAACGTCACCTTCGAGTACGCGGTCGAGTCGGTCCTGCAGAAGGACAGCCTGCAGATGACCGACGAAGACCGCGCCCTCATCCGCGAGCGCGTCGCCGCCGCCCCGGAGAACCTCATCCTGATCACCCACGGCACCGACACCATGACCGCAACGGCTGCGCGCGTCGCGGACATCCCCGGCAAGGTCATCGTGTTCACCGGCTCGATGGTGCCGGCGCGGTTCCGCCAGAGCGACGCCCTCTTCAACCTCGGCTGCGCCGTCGGCGCGCTGCAGGTCCTCCCGCCGGGCGTCTACATCGCGATGAACGGCCAGCTCTTCCCCGCCTCGGAGGTGAAGAAGAACCGCGCCGCCAGCCGCTTCGAGCCCAAGGCCTGAATCCACGGGAAACCACCCGTCGTTCCATGAAGCCGCCCTCGCCCGAGACGCGAAAGCGCATGTGCACGAGCAAGCGTCGCTACCGCACGCAAGGCGACGCCCTCGACGCGGCCGCCATCGCCGGCGTCGAGCGCCAGCGCAGCGCGTACCGCTGCCAGCTCTGCGGCTTCTGGCACCTGACTTCCCGCTGATTCCGTGTCGGCGGGGTGCCCCCCACCGCGCGGGCCAACAGCCGACGGCGGCGTCTCCTATTGCTGTAGCGGCGCTCTATGAGCGCCGGTTCGGCGACGGCGGTCACACACCGCCGCTACAGATAGGCCCCGCGCGCCCCGCCTTGCGCCTTGCGCCCCGCATCGGGCTTCCTTGTCTTGCGCGCATGCTCCGTTGGCTCGCCGCTCTCCTGCTCTGCTCCGCGTTCGCCGCGGGCGGACCGGCTCGCGCCGAGGAGCCGGCCGCCCCGGTGGCGCCCGAGGACACGCCCGCCCAACCCGCCGAGGAGGGGGAGACGCCCGCCGCCGCCGAACCGGCCGCACCCGCCGGCCGCCCGGTCACCAACTGGCTCGAAGCCCAGGTCGCCCTGCACCGGCTCGGCTTCTCCTGCGGCTCCATCGACGGCGTTCGCGGCGTGCAGACCGCCGCCGCCCTGAAGGCCTGGCAGAAGAACGAGGGCCTGCGCGAAACCGGCGACCTCGACCAGGCCACGCGCGCCGCGCTGCTGGTCACCGATCCGGTCACCGTCGAGTACACTTTCACGGTCGTCGACCTGGCCTCGGTGCGCCCGGTGCCGGAAACCTGGCTGGGCAAATCCCAGCTGGACACGTTGCGCCACGGGACCGCGCTGGAACTCATCGCCGAGCGCTTCCGCGCCAACCCCAAGCTGATCGTGAAGCTCAATCCGACCGTGAAATGGGACGACATCCTGCCGGGCACCGTGCTCGTCGTGCCGTCCGCCGAGCCGGCTTCACCGCCGGCGGCAAGGATCGCACGCATCCACGTCTACCTTGCGGAACACATCCTGCAGGCGGTCGACGAGACCGGCCGCGTCCTCCTGCACTGTCCCGTGAGCATCGCGCGCGACGTCGAGAAACGCCCGGTCGGCGAACTGCACGTGGTCGTCGTGATCCCCGATCCGAATTACACCTTCGACCCGGTCACGTTTCCCGAGTCCCCCGAGGGCCGCGAGCTCGGCCGCAAGCTGATCATCCCGCCCGGCCCGAACAACCCGGTCGGCGTGGCGTGGATCGGACTCGACCGCACCGGCTACGGCATCCACGGCACACCCGATCCGGAGAAGGTCGGTCGCACCGAGTCCCACGGTTGCTTCCGCCTCGCCAACTGGGACGCCCGCACGCTCCTCCGCCTCGCCTGGGTCGGCCTGCCCGTGATCGTGGAGGAGTGACGCGTTCTGGGTTTGCGGTTTCGCCGCGGGAAACT